>JASFPJ010000044.1:0-15235 GCA_050116035.1 Candidatus Aminicenantota bacterium
CCCCGCGAAGAGTGGAGGCAGATGTACCGTGAAATCTGGCGCATTGAACGAGAATTTTTCTACGACCCCAATCTCCACGGCCTGGACCTGGAAATGGCCCAGAAAAAATATGCTCCATATGTGGAGGTTGTGGCATCAAGACAGGATCTGAACTACCTCTTTGCCGAGATGCTGGGTGAGATGACTGTCGGACATCTCGGAGTTGGGGGCGGCGACATCCCGCGAGCAGACCGGATTTCCACCGGACTTTTAGGCGCGGATTACACAATTGAAAACGGCCGGTACCGCTTCGCCCGGATTTACAGCGGGGAAAACTGGAATCCTCAATTCCAGGCTCCATTGACTCAACCAGGAGTGAATGTCAAGAAGGGCGAATACCTGCTCGCTGTGGATGGTCAGGAACTCCAAGGTACAGATAATATCTACCGATACTTCGAAGCAAAATCAGGAAAACAAGTCGTTCTCACCGTGGGTCCCCATCCGAAACTCGAGGGAACACGGGAGGTGACGGTCGTTCCGGTTGGGAGCGAAACAACGCTACGCAATTTTGCCTGGATTGAAGATAACCGACGTTATGTCGACCGGGTGACCAACGGACGGGTGGCCTATGTATATATGCCGGATACAGCCTTTGGTGGATACACCTATTTCAACCGTTATTTTTATGCCCAAGTCGGCCGGGAAGCGCTTATCGTCGATGAGCGTTTCAATGGCGGCGGCGCGCTGGCCACGGATATCATCGAACGCTTTCAGCGAAAATTGATGAGCCTTGTCGCCACTCGGGACGGTGCCAACGAAGTTCAGCCTCAAGGCGCTATCTTCGGGCCCAAGGTTATGCTCATCAATGAGTTCGCCGGCTCTGGTGGGGATGCCATGCCCTGGTACTTTAAAAGAGCCAAAGTGGGGCCGTTGGTGGGCAAACGGACATGGGGCGGTCTGGTCGGTCGAGCCGGAGCTCCTTCTCTCCTGGATGGTGGTTATGTCAGTTCTCCTAGCTC
This sequence comes from Candidatus Aminicenantota bacterium, assembly GCA_050116035.1. Classification (GTDB taxonomy): domain Bacteria; phylum Acidobacteriota; class Aminicenantia; order Aminicenantales; family Aminicenantaceae; genus SOIA01. The sequence goes on from JASFPJ010000044.1 coordinate 999, forward strand.
AGCTGTTTGGAGCCCGGATGGGCACTGGATTGCGGAAAACATTGGAGTCATCCCAGATGTGGAAGTGGAACTTGATCCCCAGCTTGTCCGCCAGGGAAAGGATCCCCAGCTGGAGAAAGCCATAGAGATCGTCATGGACGAGCTGGTTAAAAATCCTCTTCCCAAGCCAAAACGTCCCGCTTATCCCAACTACCATAAAAAGAAATAGTCCGCTCGAGTGGCTGTGTTGGGCTTCTCCTCCATGGAGAAGCACGACACCGCGTATCTTGTATAGAGTGAGTGTGAGCTATACAAATATTTAATATCTTCAGGGAGCAAGATTATGCATTTTAAGAGACTCAAAGTCTTAATAATTCTAACCTTCTTGATGACACCGGCTGCGGCACAGGAGGCCCAGGAACAGAAGGATGTTCTCGCACCGGAGAATGCCAACGAGGCCAGACTTAACCGCCTGCAGCCGCCCGATAAGGTTATGGATGCGATCGGAGTCATGCCAGGGATGGTCGTGGCCGAGATCGGGGCTGGACGCGGACGCTACGTTGTGCAGTTTGCAGTGAGAGTCGGAGAGAACGGAAAAGTCTATGCAGAAGACATAGACGCCGCAGCCTTAAAATATCTGGAGAAGCGCTGTGAACGCTGGGGATTGAAAAATGTCGAGACTATACTCGGAGACGTAACCGACCCGAAGCTCCCTGAGGGCAAACTGGACTTGATTTTCGTCATCTCCGCTTACCATCATTTCGAAGACCCGGTAGCGTTGTTGCGGAATGCGAGGTCAGCGCTCAAACCGGACGGGATCATGGCGATCGGAGAGTGGCTCCCCACGGATGAAAGACCTCGGTCGGGCACATCTCCGGAGAAGCTGGAAGCTCAAATGAAAGCGGCCGGCTACAGGCTTGAACGCCTTGAGACATTTCTTAAGGCGAATCGAATGTATATCTATATCTTCCGGATTGATAATATCCGCTGATAATCTTCTATTTTACTATTTCCACACCTGACTGAACACACGCATGTAGTTTCCACCAAGAATCTTCCGCACATCGGTATCCCCGTAGCCCTTTTTTTTGAGCTTCTCGATAAAATTCAGCACTTCCGCATAGTTACTGAAACCATCAACCATGCGCAGAGGCGAGCGTATGTTTGGCGTGACATGTTTGTTATACGTGCCCGTGACATCTTTATAGGCAGGTTCGCCCCAGGGATCATACTCATGATCCGGATATGTGCCAAGACTCATATCTGTCCCGACTCCGATATAATCTGTTGAACCGAGAAGCTGCACCACATGATCGATATGGTCGATAAAATCATCTATGGTCGGTCGCTGGATTTGGCCTGTTTTCATCGTCATCGGTCCCCAGGGAGACAGACCTATCACTCCTTTTTTAGCGGCGCAGGCTTTAATCTGCTCATCATCGATGTTGCGGGGATTATCAGCGAGTGCTTTTGTGCTGGAATGACTGAAAACCACTGGTTGCTGACTGCGCTGGATGATCTCCAGGCTGGAACGCTTACCGAGGTGGGAGCAGTCCAGCAAAAGTCCCACTCTGTTGCATTCGTCCACCACCAGTTGACCAAAAGATGTCAAACCCTGATCTGTCTTATCCAGACAGCCTCCACAAATGTGATTAGATAGGCTGTACGCGGGAATCAGCATGCGCAGACCGAGCTTTGTTAAGGCCTCGATCCGATGCAGTTTGTACTCGATAAAATCACCGCATTGCGAGGCTAGAAGAAGAGTGGCTTTTTTATTCTTTTTGGCCTTTTTAATATCATCGACTGTATATACGACGGACAAATCAGGATATTTTCGGGCGATGAGATGCCAGAACATGAGTGCTTCGAGTGCCAGGTCCAGTGTATCATGGGGATTCCAGGCGGTGACCGCATAAGACGTCACTCCGTATCGGTGAGCATCTTGAAACTGTGCATCCGGCCAGATCTGCATGCAGGAGTCGATAAAAATATAGGGATGATCCTTTTTGAGTATGGGATGGATCCCCTTCTCGTTCAGGGGATCAAAGATGTCTTCTTTAGTTTGTGTGGGGTATCCGACCAGGGATGTGGATCCAAAGGCCGCTATTCCGGCCATTATCAGAAATTCTCTTCTTTTCATCTCTCTATTTTTTGTCCTCAGCGAATTAACGCATTGAAGAGCAATTTGAATGTGCCATGAGTCTGGCACCGATGCTGGGTCCGGAACCCGATGAGAACCACCTGGCCTTTACCTTGTTTGACATTGACCATCGCCGGTTGATTGGAAAGGTGCTCCTCCCCTATCAGCCAGCCGCTCTGCAGGAGATTCCTCTCCTGGTAACGGACAACAGTCTCGTACTTCTCGCTTCCCTGACTTGTCGTCACTGCGAATACCGGGCTGGACCGATAAAGAATCAGGCCTTCTGAAGGCATTCCATAAGCCAGTGGATGGGTGTTATCGATGTTCACTCTTACAGTTGAACCCGGACAGAAAAACTCCTTGGATTCGAGGTTATCAACGGTGTTGCGAACACTGACTCCCAACCTCTCAACTGCAAAGCTGTAGGCGCCACCAAGAGTGACCAGTGTTCCCCCTTTTTCTACAAAAGCCTTCAGTGCCTCGACACCTTCTTTGCCTATACCGCTTCGATATTCAGGAGGAACTGAGGATAAATAGCGGCGGTATCTCCCGGTGACATCTCCCATGATTATGCCAGATGAATCGTCCGGCAAGATGATGGTGTCATACTTTTTGATAAGATCGCCCTTCTTTATCTCCGCATCCATCAAGGATGTGTACGGAAACGAGAACTTTTCAAGAACCAGCCGTGTCCAGCCCTCATCCATGTTTCCACCATAATAACGCTGGTACATGCCGATACGAGGCTTCTTGACCTGATGCGTTCCTTCCTTGACCGGACTTCTTAGCGCTTTAAAATCAACGCCCGTCTGTCCAGCCACATCCCTGAGAACAGCCTCTTTTCCTCTTGAAACGATGAAGTCTCCAGGGCGGAGTCCTGAGACCACCTTATCCACCCGACGGACAGAAATCCCTTTACCCAACAATAAATTCACAGCCTTGAAGCTGTCATTCAGCCTTCCATCCAGGACATATCCATCTCCACCAGTTTCAACCTTTCCTGAGACCGGAACTTGACCGGTGAGAATCTGAAAGTCGCCTTTGACATCCTCGTTAACCGGGTCAACGCGTACGCCCATGAACTCGTTCATGGTGTGTGTGGCCAGGTCGTACGGACGGCGAGGAGAACCGTCGCTGCTTCTGGTCCACTCATTGTCGACGTAAAAAGTCCGGCCCAGCAGGTTCCGGATCAAACCCATTTTGGGCTGTGCCAGAGAGATGACAAAGGAGCCTTTGGGATAGATCACACTGTTGGCATTGAATTCTTTCTGGGCCTGTTTGATCTCAATCCCTGATAACAGCAATGTGTTGATCATCCTCACCACCGTCAGCGGATCATGCTGAGCAATCGATACAATATAAGTCTTGGGCTTTCCCTTGGCTCCCCTCTCTGTCTGCCGCTTGGCTTTCAAGTAGGCGTTCCAGAGGACAGTTTCTTTGTTTCTGGCTGCAAGGTCCAGGAGCGCCCAGGCTGAGATCTTCTTCTGTTCGACGATATCCCGAAGCCTCCACCATCCGCCTGGCCATGGATTCGGGAATGTTGTCTGGGCTTCGTAGGCTGGAAACTGCCTGGCCCCGCCACGAAGCTGTTCAGGATGGATGTAAATGGGTGTGGCCAGTCTTGTACTGGCTGACTCGGTGAGCATCCCGGCAATGTTGTGGAAAGGAGTGATCCAATGCCATCCGAAATGACCCCAGCCAGGATACTGGGCCACATTCAGGATGCCTGATTTACCGGCCTCTTCCAGCTTATAGGCAATGTGCGCTCCGTACCAACTGTGCTCCCGCCAGATGAGAGGGTCCGCATAAGGTCGAATGGGCTCACAGTAAGGCGGGACATAAAACCGGGCCCCAGAGCTTCCCATATGGTGATGATCGATATAAGCTTGGGGAACCCACTCCCGGTACATAATCTTGGCCGCGTACACTGACTCAACCAAGTTGATAAAATCACCATCCCGGTTGTTATCATGCCCGGCATACAGGTGGTACAGCCAAGGAAGACCAGCCCCCTCGTACTCTGTGCCAACAGTCTTTCGGTACCAGTCGGTGACCATGATCTGGCCGTCCGGATTGAAGCTCGGTATCAAGAAGAAGATCACGTTGTCCAGGATGCGCTGAGTCTCCTCATCACTTCTGGAAATGAGGTCATAGGTCAACTCAGGCGCCATCTGAGTTCCTCCGATTTCAGTCGCATGAAGGCTCATGGACTGGCACATGACCGCTTTGCCCTCCTTCACCAGTTTTTTAATCTCTGATTCATTGATTCCTCGCGGGTCGCTGAGCTTGGCATTCACTTCCTGGAGGCGGTCCAGGTTAGCCAGATTATTCGGTGAGGAGATGATGACCGCAAGAAAGGGATTGCCCATGGTGGATGGCCCCATGTTGATGACTTTCAGCTTTCCGCATTGCTTCTCCAGAAGCTTGTAGTATTCGACGATCTTGTCCCAGCGGGCGATTTTTCTATCGCTGCCGAGTTTGAACCCAAAGAACTCTTCCGGGGAAGTGACTTTTGTTTGGGCAATAGCAATCTGGGTCCAAAATCCCAGAACAAGAAGCACCAGCGCTACTACCTGGATAGTGTTTTTTAATTTGGCGTTTTGTCTCATAGATATCCTCCTTGATTATTGTATGAAAATTCGATTCCGAAAATCCGATTAAACAGAAAGACAGGAGTCTTCGTCATGCTTCAATATCTCATTACTATATTGAATTGAGCATCCATTTCAACTAAAAAATTTTATTTCTATCCAGCGATAGATTCGAGAGTTCAGCCAAGCCGTTGAGAATAGAGAAAAATTGACCGCTTGGAGCTAAAGACGGAATCTGGAATTTTCTATGCAAAAAGCTAATTAGAGGAATATTTATTTTTGTTCGTACACGGACATAAATCGTTCGAGAACGGACATAAATTGTTTCATGAGCTTAAAAAATCTCGAGAGAAAACATTGGCATATTTTTTGCATTAATAGATCATAAACAAACAATGCAGTGTTAAGAGTCCAATGATTAAAAACTACTTAAAAATCGCTCTCAGGCATTTCAAAAGACAGAAGGGTTATTCTTTTATTAACATTGCGGGTCTTGCCATCGGCATGGCCTGTTGTATTCTCATACTCTTGTGGGTTTATGATGAGTTGAGCTTTGACAGGCATCACGAAAATGCCGACCGTATCCACCGGATAACCTATGCTGAGGAGATTGGCGGCGCCTACGATCATTATGCTATTCCCCCTTTCGTGGCGGCCCCAACTTTTACTGCCGAACTGCCCGAGATTATAACCTACTCAAGACTCTGGCAGAGATCTGGCCTTATAACTTATGAAAATAAGAAGTTTGATGAGACAGGGATCTTCTATGTGGATCCGGATTTTTTCAAGATTTTCACCCATGAGTTTATCGCAGGAAATCCGGATACAGCTCTAGATGCCCCCGGCTCGATCGTGCTGACCGAGGATACCGCAAAAAAGATTTTTATCCATGATAATCCCCTGGGGGAAACCGTTAATCTTAACGTTGATGGCGACCTTAAAGTGACAGGGATTGTCAGAAATGTCCCCCGCAATTCCCATTTCAGATTTAATTACCTTGTTTCTATGAATACAATCCAAGGAAGAAGAGCCGAATTCTTGGATGCGTGGTTTGTCATCCAGGGATGGTCATACATCATGCTCGACGAGAGAGCCGATGCCGAGGTAGTAGAAAAAAAATTGGCTCCCATTGTGGAGAAACATGCAGGAGAAGAGGCCCGCAAGTACGGGCAAAAAATGTTCTATTTCCTTCAGAAACTGACAGACATTCATTTAAAATCTCATCTCCAGGGGGAAATCGAAGGGAATGGAGACATCCGCTATGTCTACGTTTTCTCTATTGTTGCCGCATTTATTCTACTCATTGCCTGTATCAATTTCATGAACCTGTCCACGGCCCGTTCGGCCAACCGCGGAATGGAAGTCGGAATGAGGAAGGTTTTTGGTGCGCACAAAAAAAGGCTGATTTCTCAGTTTATTACGGAATCAATGGGCATGTCGTTCTGTGCTTTGTTCCTGGCCATTGTCATAGTCGAACTATCTCTTCCGGCCTTTAATAACCTCACAGGAAAAGAAATCCATGAGACGTCTCTCCTTAATTGTGTTGTGGGAATCGGCTTGATCGGGCTTGCGGCCTTCACAGGTCTTGCTGCCGGTAGTTATCCGGCCTTTTACCTTTCTTCTTTCCAACCCATCGAAACTTTAAGAAAAAAAATGCGAAGTGGCACCCAGGGAAGGTTCCTGCGAAGCAGCTTGGTCATTCTGCAGTTTACAATCTCCGTCATCCTCATTATCAGCACAATTATCGTTATAATTCAGTTGCGCTTCATGAAGGATCAAAAACTGGGATTCAAAAAGGAACAGGTACTTGCTGTCAGGATTAAAGGGAGAGCTATCTCGCAACAGAGTGAAGCGTTTAAAAATGAATTAAGAAAGAATGCAAGTATTCTGGAAGCCTCCTATTCAAACGGTATCCCTGGAAAAACCCAGACTGTTCTCACCCTCTTTCAAGAAGGAATGCCAGAAAGTGTTACACATACTTTTGATTTTATTTTTGCCGATTATGACTTCGTGAAAACCTATGAAATAGAAATCGCCAAAGGACGGGATTTCTCACGAGAATTCGGAGCGGATAAGGATGGCGCTTTCCTGATCAATGAAACTGCAGCGGCAAAACTGGGGTGGAGAGAAGAAAGTATCGGAAAGAGAATCGGCTATTCCGATGAGGTCATGCGGCCCATAGTTGGGGTTGTAAAGGATTTTCATTACAGGTCGCTGAAAGAAGTGATAGGTCCTCTGGCTATCTTTCTTGCGCCCGAAGATCATCCTTTCCTGTCAGTCAAGATGAATACGGGAGATATTTCTGCAGCCCTGTCCTTTATAGAAAAGACTTGGAGGTCGTTTGAGAAGGACAGGAGTTTTGAATATTTCTTTGTGGATGAGAATTTCGACGCATTGTATCATTCGGAGGAACAGTTGAGCCAGATAATCACATTTTTTGCATGCATGGCGATATTTGTGGCCAGCCTTGGTCTTTTCGGCCTAGCCTCCTATACTGCAGAACAGAGCACAAAAGAAATCGGAATAAGAAAAGTGCTGGGGGCTTCGGTTGGGTCAATTGTTGTCACACTCTCGAGGAATTTCCTAAAATGGGTATTGGTTGCCAATGGCATCGCTTGGCCGGTGGCTTATTTTGTTATGAAGAATTATTGGCTTTCCAATTTTCCGTTCCGTATCCCTATTAGCATCTTCACATTTATTGCGGCAGGTGTGATGTCAATCGTTATTGCCCTGCTGACCGTGAGCTCCCAATCCATCAAAGCGGCGCTCACTAATCCGGCCAAAACGCTCAAGTATGAATAGAGCCAACTTTGGCTGTTTAATAAACGAGTTATTCCTAACTATCATATCAAAAAACACACTCGGATTATAAGACATTTACGAAAATATGGAGATTGATTCTTTTTATTCGTATTTCAGGATTTCAACGGGATTAATCCGGACGATCCGGACGATTTGTGTCCCTGCTGTCAAGAGCATGGATGCCAGGACCAGCACGCCTGTCAGGAGGAAAGTCCAGGGCAGGATTGGAACATGATAAGCGAAATTCTCCATCCACCGGATGACGAGATAGATAGACAGAGGTAAGCCAATCGCAACCGCGAAGAGAGATAGCAAGGCAAATTCCTTTGACAGCATCAGGAGTAGCCGCTTCGTTTCCGCTCCCAAAACCTTTCGGATTCCGATTTCTTTGGTCTTACGCTCCGCCGTGAATACCGCCAGACCAAAAAGCCCAAGGCAAGCAATCAGGACAGCCAGAGTCGAAAAAACCAACAACAACACACTCTGCCCTTGCTCGGCCCTGTAAACATCAAAAAGCCGTTCATCCAGAGGGTGAATCGTGAGAACCCGATTAGGGTCGAATTCATCGACTGTCTTCCGGATGAAAGCCATGACACCGCTCATATCCTCTCCACGAACCCTGGCATAGAGTGCCATAAAATTGCTGTCGGTATGGGACAGAATGAGCGGTTTGATCGTTTGCGTAATAGGTTGAAAGTGAAAATCCTTGACGACGCCGATGATGAACAAATCCTTGTTCTCCTCTTCAATATTGATCCGCTCCAGGAGTGGATTTTGAAGACCGAGTCGACGAATAAATGTTTCGTTGACAATAGCTGATCGGCTCTCATTCAGTTTCTCTGAAAAATTTCTCCCGGCTATCAGCGGAATATGAAAAACATCTAAAAAAGCATGACCACATCGGATATGATGCGCAGCGAAAACCGCTGAGCTTCCAGATTCATCCGTATAACTGATTATTTCCCCAGAGTCCTCTATGGAACTATCTCTATTCGTCAGGGATATGACATTACTGGCCATCGTAACTCCCAAGATTTTCGGATTTTGCAAGAGCCTGTTCTTTACAGCCAGACTATTTTCAGGTACCCATGCCTCGATGACATTGCGTATTTCAAACCCTGTGTCCATGGTTCTGATGTAATGAACCTGTTGAAAGATGAAAAGCATGATGTTAATCAAGACCACGGAAATAGTGAACTGAATCACAACCAGAACATTGCGCAACCGCGAAGGCCTGAATCCCGTGGTTCCTGCCGCATGTACAGCTCCTTTGAGGACGCGTGCCGGTTGGAAAGATGAGAGGAACAGGGCCGGGTATAGACCTGCAGCGATACCGACAAGAAGGACGATTCCCAGAGTTTCCAGCCAGAGTGGTCCCTGAAAATAAAGGGCCAGACTGAGGTCTTTTTCTAACAGGCGGTTGAAAATGGGGAGAACGAACTGAATGAGAGTGAGAGCCAGGAAGAATGAAACTGTGGTGAGAATGACGGCTTCACCGATGAACTGTTTGATGAGTTGAGACCGTTGAGCGCCGATCGTCTTCCGGATCCCGATCTCGCGCATACGAATCGAAGATCGAGCTGTGGATAGGTTAACATAGTTAATCCCAGCAATGATAAGGATAATGACGCCTAGAGAGAGATAGAGGTAAAGTGATCGTATTGCGCGGTTATCCCTGTTATCCGGTCGTAAATGGATATCTGTGATGGGCTGAAGAGCGCAACCAAAATCTGCTGCTGAATTTAACCCAGGACTATGGGTTTTCACGAGTTCGGAAAGCTTTTGTTCACAGTTCCCGACTGATGCGTTTTCATTAAGTTTGACATAGGTTCTTATCAGCGAGAAAGAAACATTTTCCATCAGCTCCTTGAATCTGGGAAGCGCGTTTATGGTCTGAAAAGAAATAAGCAGATCAAAATTGAAATGAGTGTTCCGGGGTAAATCAGCTAGGACGCCAGTGACAGTCAGTTCACAGGGTTCGCCGCGGATGATGAACGACAGCGTCTTCCCCATGGGGTCTTCGGTTCCCAAAAATCTCTCGGCAGCCGACTCAGTCAAGACGACCGCAAAAGGTTCAGAAAGCGGACAATCGATTTTTCGGTGAAAAGGAAAGCGAAAAACCTCTAGAAATTTCTCGTCCGCGAATGTTCCCCAAGATCTGAATTTCTGCTGTTTGACTTTGACAACGGGACCGAAAGCATGACAGAACTGTAAGGTTTGTTCGACTTCAGGGATTTCGGTTTCGATAAGTGGTGCGATTGGCCGGGAAAGCTGGACTTGACCGCTTCCCGAGAAATCCTGCAAACGGACTCGATAGATACGCTGATGATCTGAGTGAAAGGCATCATATGTGACCTCATACCTCATATAGAGGAAGATTAAGAGAAAGCAAACAAGACCTAAAGTGAGAGTGAAAATATTAAGAAAGGAGAAGACCTTATTTTTCCGGAGGCTCCGGATCATGATCTTGAGGGATAATATGAACATGGGTAAGTCCAAGGTAAAAAAGCCAATAATGCGGTGAGGAAGAGATTTGAAGAGCTGCCCCCAGTACCAGAGTCTAGCCCTCCGTTCACCGCAACCTTCAGAGATGGATTTAAAAATTTCTTCCAAATCGCCCAGCGTTGTGAATATTTCTTTATCGGGGAAAAGTCGACGGAATATCCATTCTGCCAGGCGAGGCGGGCGGGGAGGATGCGAGAAGGAACTGTCGGGAGTCACGCCAAATCCTCCTTCGAGAGAGGAGAGACATTCCGCCAGATGGAAGTCTGGAGTCTCCTTACTTCATTGAGGGCATCCACTGCGGCAGGCAGAAGACGGTAAAGCCTTTTTCTCCTCCCTCCCCTTTCGGGCTTCGGCTCTGAAAGCCAGGACTGCACGTAGCCCTTCCGAGACATCCTGTCTAGAGTCACGAACAGTGCACCCAATGCCCAGGTCTCCCCTGTCATCTTTTTCAACTCCTCCCTGATGGCAACAACATAGGCCTCATTCCGGAGTTTCAGGATGGAGAGAAGAATCAATTCTTCAGATCGAGAAATGAATTTCATGACATCATCTCCCTATTATATGACTTGTTCATCATCTATTTTACCTACATTGTAAAACTAATAATGACAAACTGTCAAGCGATTTGTTTTACAAAAGAGGAAATATGAATGGCAGAACAAAGTATTTTCATTTACGATCGGTTATTTCATGTGGAGAAAAAGCTCTTCACTCTTTGCAAAAGGCTGGGATTAGAATGGTCGGAAAAGAGAGTGACAATTGGGAAGGATAATGGATAAAAAAAATGATGGAGAGATTTTTGGAGGGATTATCTTAAATGGGGTGAGCCTGGCGCCTGGCTTGCCAGAAAATCCATTTTTTACATACCCTTGTCCATTGAATCCAGGAATTCTTTGTTCGTCTTAGTCTTGGAGATTTTCTCTTGCAGCAGCTCCATGGCCTCCACTTCACTCAGTTGCGTCAGGACTTTTCTCAGTATCCAGATTCTATTGAGTTCTTTGTCTTTGATGAGGAGTTCTTCTTTTCTCGTTCCAGAAGTGGAAATATCTATGGCCGGGAACAGCCTTTTGTTCACGAGCCGTCTATCGAGGTTTATCTCCAAGTTTCCAGTGCCTTTAAACTCTTCAAATATGACTTCATCCATCCGGCTTCCCGTATCAACCAATGCCGTGGCAACAATCGTCAGACTTCCTCCTTCTTCGACTTTTCTTGCAGAACCGAAGAATTTCTTTGGTTTGTTCAAGGCATTCGCATCTATACCACCAGAGAGGACCTTTCCCGAAGGAGGGATGATCGCATTATGAGCTCGTGCTAAACGCGTGATGCTGTCAAGAAGAATGGCCACATCTTTTTTCATCTCCACAAGCCTTTTGGCTTTTTCGAGCACGATATTCGCCACCTGCGCATTCCTGGCAGGAGGTTCATCGAAAGTCGAAGCCACAACTTCTCCGTTAATGCTTCTCTTGAAATCTGTCACCTCTTCAGGCCTCTCAGCTACGAGGAGAACGATCAAAAAGAGCTCGGGATGATTTTTCTCGACGGATTTTGCAATTGTCTTCAAGAGCGTCGTCTTCCCTGCGCGAGGCGGTGATACGATGAGCCCCCTCTGACCTTTTCCTATCGGAGTCAAAAGATCCATCACTCGTGCGTTCAGGTTTTTCTTGTTGCTGTCCTCTAGCTTTATTTTCTCAAAAGGATACAGAGGAGTGAGACTGTCAAAGTGAACATTTCTTCTTTCCGAAAAAATGATTTCAGGATGAGCAAAGTTAATAGCTTCAATCTTAATCAGCGCAAAGTACTTTTCTCCATCTTTAGGAGGGCGAACAATTCCTGAAATAGTATCTCCAGTTCTGAGCTGGAATTTCCGGATCTGAGAAGGGGATACGTAGATATCGTCATGACTGGGTAGATAGCTGAATTCAGGTGCTCTTAGAAATCCAAAGCCGTCATCAAGAGTTTCCAGAACTCCTTCAGAAAACAGCAATCCATTCTTTTTAGCCTGGGCCTCTAAGATTTTGAATGTGAGATTGTGCTTGTTCGAATCTTCTTTTTCATCGTCAGAGATACCGACTTCGTCAGCAATCTTAGACAATTCTGAGATATTTTTTTCTTCAAGATCAGCTAAATTGTACTCTTTCATTTGTTTACCTCTTTTTAGATTATTTTAGATGATTTAAACGATCAAAAGGAAAATTGCTTAATTTATATTATCAGTGATTAACTTACATGCGGTTTCTTATGGTTTCCCCTTCTTCTTCACCCTCAGAAGGCTCAGAAGAGACGGGAATTTTTTCCTTCTTTGCCTTTATAGGCATATCTTTCGTCAATGCTATTTCCAAGACTTCATCCATGTTCTCAACGAAATGGATTTTCATGTCTTCTTTTATGTTCTTAGGGATATCCTTTAGATCGGGTTTGTTATCGAATGGAAGGATGGCCTCTTTAATCAATTCTCGGTGAGCCGCCAATAGCTTCTCTTTTATGCCCCCCACAGGAAGGACCTTGCCTTTTAAGGTAATCTCCCCGCTCATGGCCACACTTTTTCTCACAGGAATACCTGTCAGAAGAGAAATGATGGATGTCGCGATTGTGATGCCTGCAGAAGGACCTTCCTTCGGCTGGGCGACCTCTGGAACGTGGATATGGATATCATAATTCTTGTGCAAATCCTTTGCAATGTTATACTCAAATATTTTACCCTTGACATAGCTGAAGGCCGCCTGAGCGGATTCCTGCATGATCTCACCAAGATGACCGGTTAATGTGAAATTTCCTTTTCCATGTACTTTAGTCACTTCAAATGTTAAAAGCTCTCCGCCGAATTCTGTCCAGGCCATCCCGATCGCGACTCCAACTTCGTCTTTTTTATCGATCTCTTTGCGCCTAAACCTTGGAATACCCAGGAATTTTTCAATATTTTTTGTGTTGACTTTCTCAGTATGGGATTTGCCTTTAGATACGACTTTTTTGACAACTTTTCGGCAGATGGATGTGATTTCCCGCTCAATATTCCTGACTCCGGCTTCCCGGGTGTATCCCCGGATCAGCCTCATGAACGCTTTATCAGAAATATTCAGGTTATTCTCTTTCAGCCCATGGATTTTCAGCTGCTTGGGCAAAAGAAAATGTTTGGCGATCTGCAATTTCTCGTCCTCTGTGTAACCTGGAAGACGGATGACTTCCATCCTGTCGATCAGAGGCCGTGGCACAGGCTCGAGCATATTGGCTGTCACGATAAACATAACCTGGGAAAGGTCAAAATCAGTATCAATATAATGATCTAAAAAAGTATTGTTCTGCTCAGGATCCAGGACTTCCATCAACGCCGATGCCGGGTCTCCCCTGAAATCCATGCTCATCTTATCGACCTCATCCAGCAGGAAGACAGGATTCTTCGTTCCAGCTCTTTTGACCATCTGAATGATCCGACCAGGATAAGCGCCAATGTACGTTCTTCTGTGTCCTCGAATCTCCGCTTCATCCCTGACTCCTCCGAGCGAAAGCCGGACAAATTTCCTCCCTGTTGCCCGGGCAATCGAACGTCCGAGAGAGCTTTTCCCTACTCCAGGGGGACCGATAAAGCCTAAAATGACTCCTTTTGGATTTTTCACAAGCTGACGAATAGAAAGATACTCGAGTATCCTTTCCTTGACTTTTTCCAATCCATAATGATCTTCATCTAAAATTCGTTCTGCCTCTTTCAGGTCTCTTTTCTCTCTTGATTTCTTGGTCCAGGGCAACGACGTGAGCCAGTCAAGGTAATTTCGACAAACTGTGGCTTCAGCTGACATGGGAGGCATGGATTCCAGCCTTTCTATCTCTTTAAAGGCCTTATCCTCTGCATCCTTGGGCATATTTGCCTTTGCGACCTTTTGCTTCAACTCCTCTACTTCGTTTGGCTGGTCTTCTTTCTTGAAGCTTAATCCAGTCGGCAATATTTTCTGGCCTGTGTCTTTAATAGTGATTTTCCTCCCCCCAGGCTTCTTCCCTTCTTTTTTCAGTCTCGAATGGACTTTTAGTATTTCGTTTTCGATAATATAGTTCAGTCTTCGAATCCGTTCATGAACACTGATCGTCTCAAGCAGGTTTTGCTTTTCTTCTAAAGAAAGATAGAGATGAGAGGAAATTATATCGGCAATCCTTTCAGGGCTGTTATCCTTCAAGGCAGGAATGATTGATTCGAAATTTGCGTTTTGGCTGAGTTTTAAATAATCTTCAAA
>JASFPJ010000045.1:0-15109 GCA_050116035.1 Candidatus Aminicenantota bacterium
TCAAATAGTGGATTCTCCCAGCGAAGAGCCGATTCAGGTCAACAGTGGACTGGTCTACAAGCGATTCAATGTGGGAATATTCTACTATGGAAGCACTCTGACTGATGATGAATTGGAAATTTGCCGAAGCAAGCTTGAAAATGAACTTCACGAGGCGACGAAGAATTACTACGCTGTGGAAGCGTTTATAGCCGGGAAGGCACCGCTTCCGCCAGAAGGGCCGACTCATCCCTATTCGGATTGGTGGGAAAGTCTTCCTCACAACCTGAGTGGAACACAGTGGAATGATGACATTCTGAGCCTGGAAGATCCGTTCTATGAAGCGAAGCTGAAACATTTGTGGTACTACCACAATGGCGGAAAAGAAAAGATATTGATGGAACTTCAGGACATCTATCCAGCTCTGTGGAACGGAGAGGATCTAACCGTTTACTTTACGGATGCAGGTTTTGAGAAAATAGCTGGTGCAGCTGGAAACGGTTTCATAAGCAAGACTTTCTCTTCAGGCCATTGGATAGTAATGGTTAATGGAGAAGAGCAATATAAGGATCCGTCCTCTTGGGAGCAGAATGATCCTGATTTAATCGTCAATGTCTGGATACATGAGAGTGGTCATGTCCTTTTTCGTCCCGCAAGCTGGGGGGACGACCAGACAAAGAAACATCCATTTACAACTTTAGTTTATGTGGAAGATAACTCGCGGCCTTTGGCACATAAAAACTGCTATATGAGTTATTATCGCAACCGACATACAAATGAAGATTTATTTTACTTTGATGAACATCTGGCTATTGCCTTAGCAGTATACGCTCCTCCCGATGTGAGTATCGATGTTTCTCCCTCCGAAGCAAACGTTGGTGAGGAGATCACTATTACACTAACCGGACATTCCAAAACCGGCCTCAATGCTATCTGGTGGTGGGGAGAAGATACAGGACATCCTGAAATGGACAAGGCTCACTGGCATGGATTATCAGGGGAGGAAAATGCTTCTCACACCTGGACCGTTACATTTCCCACTCCCGGAACCTATGTCCTCTGTGCCAATGCAAGAGATATTGAATATCCCAGTGCTGGCGAAGCCCATCAAACATCGGAAGGAACTGGTATCGTGTGTACTGAGGTGGTTATCACAGGAGGCCAGAAAAAATCCAAGCTGAAAAAAACCAAGAAGAAGAACCACCGCTCATCCTGACTCCGTACTTGCTGGTTTGCCTCTCTCGGAAAGTGAGGTTAGCCAAATCTTCCTATCATTTACTCATGTACTCTCCAACAAAGCGAAGAGAAAGGATATGACTACAAAAAATCTTCAGAATGGTGATTGTGCGCGCAGCCAAAATCATACCCGGAATCCCCTACAGCATCCTCCAGAAATAGAGGAAAAAGACATAGACAAAAACGAATGTACTGTATTTTTAAAGCTCTGTAATTTCTAAATTTATCCCTACTTCTTCTTTTTCACAGTGCGGTCTTCATAGGCCGGGCGTGAGGGTTTAGCCGGTCCCTGTTTCTCGATCATTTTGAGCACCTCATCAACAGCGCGCTGGAGCTGGGGATCGATTCCTTTGGCCAAAAGGGCCGGATCTTCTTTGACTTCGATATCTGGGTCAACGCCGTAGCCTTCTTTGAACCACTTGCCGTCAGGGTCGTACATGCGGAACGTCGGTACGGTCACAACACCGCCGTCTATGAGAGAAGGAATTCCACTCATTCCGATGAGTCCGCCCCAGGTGCGTGACCCGATGAGCGGGCCGAGTCCGGCTTTGCGGAAGTAATCGGGAAAAGCGTCTCCGCCCGAACCGCTCCAGCCGTTGATGAGCATGGCTTTGGGCCCGAAATGTCCCACAGGGGGCCATTGCCAGTCCCTGCCATCGCGGACTGCCCAGAAGGCCAATGCTGGTCTCTTCAGGAGCTCAATGAAACGGTCCGGGATCTGGCCGCCGCTGTTAAAACGCTCGTCAACAATCAACCCGTCTTTGTGGAACTGGGCCGCGAACTGGCGCACGAGCATGTTCTGTCCGCCGATACTTGTATCCTGCACATAGATGTATCCGATGCGCCCTCCTGATTGGTCTTCGACAGACCTGCGGTTCTCCTCGATCCAGGCGAGATGCCTGAGACGTGTTTCATCCCGGAGAGTTTCAATGATAACCTTTCTGGCCCCTTCTGCATTTGGCTTGGAGTTAACCGTGAGTTCGACCGTCTTTCCAGCCAGACCCTGGAAGGCTGCCCACGGGTCTTTTGAAGTATCCAGGGGCATGCCGTTTACAGCCAGTATATAATCACCTTCTTTGACCTTGACTCCGGGTCTATTGAGGGGGGAGCGGACTTCGCTTTCGAACGAAGCGCCATCGATAATCTTGGCAATGCGAAAAGCGCCGCTGTTGAGCTCCCAGTCTACTCCGAGGTAGCCGACATTGACTCGAGCTGCGGATTCAGCGTCGCCGCCACCACGGTAAGTGTGGGAAGAATTGAGCTCAGCGATGAGCTCTCCGATGACATAGTTGACATCCCATCGAGTGACAGCATCCTTGAGAAGTGCGCCGTACTGGTTTCGCATGGCCTCCCAGTCAACACCGTGCATACCTTTATCATAGAAGAAATCTCGACACAGTCTCCAGGCATCATTAAAGATCTGCTTCCATTCAGCCTTTGGGTCAACGTGCATCTCGAGTTCGTTTATCCGGAGTCTTTTTTGCATGTTCTGCTTGGGTTTTATGTCGATAATGGCTGCATTCTGCCTCTTCCAGACAAGAGCTTTTTTCCCATCCGCAGAAAGACGGTAGCCATCCACATCATCGAGAATGGTCTGTTCCTTGCGTTCTTTGAGGTCGTAGTAGACGAGGGCATTTTTGTTATCGCCGGAACCGGTGCGCGGATACCGTATGTAGAGCACCTTGCCCGGGATAGAGTAAAGACCGGAGTAATTTCCGGCCCGCGGAGGAAGCACGACCAGGCGCTGTTCAAAGTCTTTGACCTCGATTTCAACCGCTTTTGTCTCTTCTTTGTCGGGTTCTTTTTCTTTTTTCTTCTTTTTCTTCTTCTCGGGCTCTTTGACTTTGGGTTCCTCTTTTTTCACTTCTTCTTCATCGTTCCGGGGGGCGAGTGGGGAGGGAATGTCGGATTTGAGCGAGACGGCGACGATGTTTGTTGTATTAGCATAGATGAAAGAATTATCCACATCGCTGTAGATGGGACTGAATGTGCGGTTAGAAAGGAAGTAGAGATACTTGCCGTCCGGGTCAAAAACAGGCTGGAAGTCGCCGTAAAAACCGGCTGTCACCTGATACCGTTTATTTTCTCTGGTATCATAGAGAAAGATGTTTCCTTGTCTGTTTTCATCTCCCCGAGAGTAAGCCAGCCAGCGGCTGTCAGATGACCAGTCAGGTTTGAAGTTTCGGAGCGCTCCTTCGTACATCCAAAGTCCCTGGTCGACTCTGTAGGTCTTTTTTGTATCCCGATCAAAAATACGGATGGTCATGGTCTGGTCAACGAAGGCGATTTTCTTGCTGTCCGGAGACCAGTAGATCTGGTATCTGTAGCCTGGACCGTAGGAGGTAAGCGTCTGCTCTCCCGAGCCGTCATTGGCGTTGCAGATTGTGAGCTCATACTCGCCAGAGCGGTCGCTCCAGTAGGCGACATACTTGCCGTCAGGGGACCAGGCCGGGTAACGTTCTGCACTGCCCGGATTAGCGGTGAGGTTGCGGACAGGGCCGTGTTCGGCGGGCACAGTGAAGACATCTCCGCGAGCCTCGAAAAGGGCACGTTTTCCTTGGGGAGAGAGCCAGGCATTCGCAACCATTCTGGATACATTGACCGTTCTGGGTCGAAGAGTGACCTGGTCGGTGACCAGCTTAATGTCCACCTGGATTTGTTTTTCTGTTTTAAGGTCGAGCAGATAGAGCTTTCCTCCGGCCTCAAAAACAACATCCGAGGCTCCGATAGCCGGGAAGTGGATGTCAAAATCTTTAAAATGAGTGACCTGGCGGGCCTTTTCGGTCTTCAGGTCTATAGCCCAGATGTTGTGGCGCTGGTTCGGACCGCGGTCAGAAAGAAAGTAGAGGGTATCCCCGTACCACATGGGCTGGGAGTCATTGGCAACGTTATCGGTGATTTTTTTGGCTGTTTGATTGATAAGGTCGAACAGCCAGATATCAGGCGCCATACCGCCCCGGTAGCGCTTCCAGGTGCGGAAGTCGCGGGCAATCGGCATGTAGGCAAGCACCTTGCCGTCCGGAGAGACAGCTCCGAATTCACCATAGGGGACGGGAAGCTTTTCTGGAAGGCCGCCGCTTTGTTCGAGGCGGTAAAACTGGCTGTAGCGCTGGCGGCCGCTGGCCATGGATGAGGCATAGAGGAGACCTTTGCCATCCGGATACCAGTCGAGGATTAAATCTGCCATACCGTGGTGGGTGAGCCTGTTAACCTCTCCTCCCATGAAGGGGATGAGGTATATATCAGTGTTCCCGTCGTAATTCGCGCTGAAGGCGATCTTCGAGCCGTCCGGAGAAAAGCGGGGGAACATTTCCTCGCCTCTTGGGGAACTGAGCCTGTGGGCTGTGCCGCCTTGTTTAGCCACAACCCAGATATCACCGGCATACACAAAGCAGATGTGGGTGGCTGAGACATCGGGGTAGCGGAACATACGCGCGTTAACCTGCGCTTGGATAAAAGCTGGGCTGGTCAATAGAAAAACGACTGCCAAAAACCAAAAGAATGCTTTTTTCATTATTCCCTCCATTTAGAATCTTACTGATTGAAACTTCACAGTGTAGAACGAGAAAATTTTTAAAATGTTCACTCCTAATTTCTTATTTATGCCAGTAAAAAAAAAGAAAACATACAAAGAACACGAAATAGCAATATTAGTATCTTTTCAAGACGAAATCAATAATTTGTAAATCTGGGATACTTCTATATTCCATTTTAAGAACTTCTTCTGGACAAAACCGTATTCAATATATGATATTTGTATTCATCTAATGAATAAAACGAATAAAAAATAATGCTGAAAAACTATATTAAGATTGCTCTCCGGAACATAGTTCGTCACAAAGGATACACTTTTATCAATATCTTCGGTCTGGCCACAGGAATCATCTGCTGTCTTCTCATCCTGGTTTATGTGCAGGACGAATTAAGCTATGACAGATATCACGAAAAGGCTGCTCAGATCTACAGGATCATCAATGCCGGTGTAATCCGCGGCAATCATATCGAAATGCCTTTAGTCTCCGGCCCCTGGGGACCGGCAATGGTTGAAGAATTACCCGAAGTCCTGAAGGCTGTGCGGATAAAACCGCCTGATTCCAGGTGGGTGATTGAGCACGGAGAAAGAAGATTTCCCGAGAAGGGATTGTATTTTACAGACCCAACATTTTTTGAGGTCTTTGATGTCGAAATGGTTGTGGGAAACCCTGCACATGTGCTCGATGCACCTTTTTCAATGGTGATCACCGAAGAAATGGCTGAAAAATATTTCGGCAGCGAAGATCCCATCGGAAAGATTATCGTCGGTGATAATTGGATGAACTTCAATATCACTGGCATAATGAGAAAACACCCGCCATCCACCCATATGAACTATGATTTCCTGGTCAATTTTGAAACTCTTAATCGAGCCGTCGATCCCATTAATAAACAACCTTATTACGGCGATCTCTCCACGAACTGGCAGAATTTCCGAATTTACACATATCTTCTGCTCGATGCACATGCCGACCCTGCTGCCGTCGAAGCGAAGATGCGAACCCTTATCGAAGAACGACTCGGAAAAATGCTGAGAATCGCTGGGGTCGAACTGAATCCTTATCTCCAGAAATTGACGGACATTCATCTCAAGTCAGATCTTGAAGGAGAGATTGGGCCTACCGGTGATGAAAGCTATATTTATATCTTTTCTGCTGTGGCCATTTTTATACTCTTGATCGCCTGCATCAACTTCATGAACCTCTCTACTGCCCGTTCGGAAAACCGGGCCAAAGAGGTCGGAATACGAAAAGCCGTGGGTGCCGACAGAGTCCAGTTGATGAAGCAGTTTCTAGGTGAGTCCATAATTTTTACTTTTTTTGCATCAGTGATTGCCGGAATCGCTGTTTTATTTTTATTGACCCCCTTCAATACAATTGCGGAAAAAAATATATCCGCTTCAAGCCTGATAAATGGACAGACGACTATATTATTAATCGGTTTGGTCCTTATGGTCGGATTTGTCTCCGGTAGTTATCCGGCTTTTCTTTTATCCGCGTTCAGACCCGCTGAAGTCTTGAGCGGCAAGAAATATAAAGGAGCTTCAGGTGGTTTATTGAGAAAGATCCTTGTTGTCGTCCAATTTTCCATTTCTGTGTTTCTGATCATTGGCCTCAGCGTCATATACAGCCAGATGGGATATATCAAGAGCAGGCCTCTTGGTTACGATAAGGAAAACATCTTGGCTGTTCCGCTCTCCGATCCCGCTCCAAGATCCACTTATGAATCCTATAAAACCACACTTCTTTCAAACAGCCATGTCAAGAGTGTCTCCGCGGCGTCGACACTACCCGGAGGATTATTCGGGATAGCTTTGCTGAGGCCAGTCGGACGTCCACCGAATGAAAATTTGACTGTCCAGATTATGACTGTTGATTATGATTTTATTGAGACACTCGGCATAGAGCTTCATGAAGGCAGGGATTTTTCAAGAGAATTCACAACTGACTTGAACAGGGCTTTGCTGTTGAATGAAGAGGCAGTCAAGCAATTCGGGTTTGATTCAGGCCTGGATAAAAGACTTTCACCCGGGGGGCTGATCAATCTTCCTGTGATCGGTGTGTTGAAAGACTATTACTTTAAATCCCTTCATCAAAAGATCGAACCTTTTGCCCTGTCATTAGCGACTGAACAGGCTTTTAACTGGGTGTTCATCAAAACAACGGAAGAAAGCATGCCAGAGGTTATGCAGTTCTCGGAACAAGAATGGCGCAGAATAAATCCAGGCCATCCTTTTGAATACACATTTGTGGACAGGGAAAACGATATGATGTATCAGTCTGAAATGAAATTAAGCCGACTATCGAGCATCTTTACCATAATAGCAATATACATCGCCTGTCTCGGTCTGTTTGGCCTGGCTTCTTTTACTGTCGTGCAGAGAACAAAGGAAATCGGTATGAGAAAGATTCTCGGCGCGTCTACCGGTGGGATAGTCCTCATTTTATCGAAAGAATATGTCAAATGGGTTGTTCTCGCTAATGTTTTTGCCTGGCCTCTGGCTTATTACTTAATGCGGAGGTGGCTTGAAGGATTTGCCTACCACACAAGTCTGAACATTATGGCCTTTTTTGCCTCGGGCATACTGGCACTGTTTATTGCGCTCTTAACGGTGAGTTTTCAAACATTCAAAGCCGCCACAGCCAATCCCGTGGATTCGCTGCGATATGAATGAAAGATTTCATAATAGGACTTCCCCAACAAAATCATCTAATCTTTTAAATTTTCAGTCCAGCCAACCTTTTTCTCACATCCTCCACCTCCGGGACACTCGGGTCAATCCCTTTCCAGAGGTCGAGGAATTTCTCATAAAGTCTTTGATGAGACAAGAGGCAAGGTTCGATATCAGTATTAGAGAAAGGGCTCACAAGCAGAAAGCAAAGCCTGGCTCCATCCACATAACCACTTACGGGGATTTACGTATAAAGTATCAGCAGTGAAATATTTTACCGGTTTTTTTTGAGATATCCTATGTCGTTCAATTTGATTTTTTTTATGAATATTATTTCTGTGTTTCTGCTAATATTTTTTTCTATCTTTCTGGTTACCCGTAAAAAGCAATCCAGGCTCAGCAACTTTCTGCTGGCTGGATTCCTGTTCATAAACTCAATCCCTTTCCTCTTTGACATCATCAACTCTCTGGACCTCAAGATTTTTAGATCCTTACCGACATTATTTCTGTCATTTTTCAATCTTGATTTCCTAATGGGGCCCCTGATTTACTTGTATACCAAATCAGTGGCTATCAAGGATTTTCGCCTGAAGAAAAAAGATTGGCCGCACTTGCTCCCAGTTATTGTGTTCAATCTTTACCTGCTTTTTTCGATCATTCTCAAACAAACCGCTGGTGTGCCCCAAAGCTTTATCCCCTGGGAGATAACCGCGGCTCTGTTGGCATCCCACCTGCTCCTGGTCATATATGCCTGCCTGTCGGTTAGGGTATTAAGACAGTTTACAGCTGCCATTAAAAATGTTTATTCATATATCGAGAAAATAAACCTCAACTGGCTGCGGTTTGTCCTTGTGGGCTTCGGGATTATCTGGTTGATGATAATCGTCAATTGCCTGGTGCGAATCATGTGGAAAACCCCCATTCCCTCTCTGAATGACATTATCTCAGCAGTGAACTTTGTTGTGTCAATAATAATTATTTACTATGGATTGACCCAGCCAAAACTATTTACCGGGATTGAGTCAAAATCCAAATATGAAGGATCAACCCTGACCTCCGAAAATGCTAAACTGTATACAAACCGATTGAAGGCTTTCATGAATACAGAAAAACCTCACCTGACACCCGCGATAACGATCAATGAACTCTCAGAGAAATTGTCCATGCCTGCCAAACACCTCTCCCAGCTGGTTAATGAACAGTTCCAGCAAAATTTCTTCGATTTTATAAACAGCTATCGCATCGAGGAAGCCAAAAGATATCTTGTTAAGAAAAGCTATCGCAACCTCAATATTTCACAAATTCTCTATGAAGTGGGATTCAACTCCAAGGCCGCCTTTAACCGGGCCTTCTCAAAGCATGTGGGCATGAGCCCTAAAGAATTCAGAAAGCAATCGCAAGCTCAGGAACTGAGCCTCCTCAGGAACAATCCATAATAAATTTTAAAAAAAAAGTCTCACTTCAGGAGATGAGGCGAATATATTTTTATTTGCATTATTATAGATATTGAAAAGGATTTTTGAAAACAGGAGGAAGTTATGAAACAAACAGAAGAAAATCAAACCAGCCGGCGTAAATTTTTAATCAATGCCATGCCTCTCTGTGCCGCGGCATGTCTTGGCCCCGGCATGCTATTTGCCAAATCCTCAAAATTGGGTGCGTCCCTTTTGGAGCAGGAAACCCATAAATTTGACAAGGAGTTTCCTGGGCCAAAAATAACCTACCGCCGGTTGGCGGCTATGCAGAACCGGAGTTTTATCCGCTTCGCCAGATTCTTACAAAAAGAGATAGGCCAGGAAAAGGTGATTGAGTTGATTAAGAAACAGACGGACGAACGGTTGCTACAACAGGCGAAAAATGATCTGAAAAGGCTGGGAAAATCGGATTTCAAGTCGTATATAAGCATATTCAGAGACCCAAGAATGCTGGCCAGTTTAAGCATGGAAATAATTCAAGATACTGACACAGTGTTCGAGATAAAGGTTACGGATTGTCTGGCTGCGGAATCCTTCCTGCCCCACAAAGCCGGAGATATCGGTTATGCCGCGGTCTGCTGGGGTGACTACATCTGGGCGTCAGGATTTAATCCCAAGATTAAATTGATACGGGATAAAACCATCATGCAGGGCCACGGCTACTGCAACCACAAATACATCTGGACCGGGTAACAGAAAGACATGAGCTAGTCTTGGAGCAAATATCAAATAGTCAAAGTGTCAACTGTTAATCAGGAGATATGCCTGTCACTTTTCCAAGCCTATCTTATTCAATAGAGCCCTGAACCATGTCGCTTTGGGTGTGATATTCTTATATCAGGATGTCAGTGGGCGGAAATTACAGAAAATTGTGAAGAATTTGGAGCAAACCCAAAAGGAAATCCTTATCTTTTTTTCATTATGCTCTATGGTTTTATCCTTCTGGTCTTTCATCTCTTAAATCTTGCCCGGCAAAAAAAGCTCCAATTATAGATATCTCCAAAAAAATCTGGCAGTTTTAAAGGATTTTATTCTATCGAAGTATTCACATGCCTCATCCAAATCCTCTGCTTTATTTGACAACACTGAACAGCCCACAAGTGAAATAAAGCAAGATTATTTTCATGAGGAATTGGGAAAATAGGATGAAAGCGGGCGGCTTGGATTTGAACCAGCGATGTCCGGATAATGAGCCCTTTGGATTGATGGCTCCGCCTGTGTTCTAATTTACTCATTTGATCGTCCGCATCCGAACATTTCCTGTGCTAAATCGAACAATTTCTTTGCTTATTCTAATAGTGAATGAGCCCCTCTCCCATATGAACCCAGTTGGCATAAAAATTGCATATATAACAGTGCTATATATAAAGAGCAGTGAGGCACAAAATGATCTCTAAAGCAATGGTTGCGGCATCGACGAAGCCGCTACTTCTTTCGATCCTTCTGGACGGAGAAACCTACGGCTACCGGATCATAAAGCAAATGAAAATATTATCCGGCGGACGTCTGGAGTGGTCTTTTGGCATGCTTTATCCCGTTCTTCATCGCCTGGAGAAGGACGGTTTTATCGCATCCAAATGGAAAGCTTCAGACAAGGGACGGCTCCGGAAATATTACAGGTTGACAAACGCCGGACGTCAGGAGCTCGAGCGGGAGAAAATTCAGTGGTTAACCGTAAATAAAGTTCTTGCCAGGCTGTGGAGGTCATTGGAGGTCCAGTCATGAAGAAGCCGAAAAAGACTCACACAGCCTTCGACCTGGACAAGGCCGTCGCGGAGTGGTGCCAGCGACTGAAGAGAAGCGGGGCTCTTGAGGACGGGATGGTCGCTGAGCTCGAGGCCCACCTGAGGGATGAGGTGGAGGACCTTGTCGGACAGGGGAAGAGTCCAAAAGAAGCATTCCATGAAGCAACCGCGTCGGTCGAGAGTGCCGATGCGATCGGGCGCGAGTACTACAAAACCTATGCCCGAGGTCTCTTCGCCACACCGCCTCGACGATCGGGAAGTTTAACTCCGGCCCTCTTTCTGAACTCCATCAAGGTGTCTCTCCGGAAGATGCGCCAGCAGAAGTGGTATTCGTTGATCAGTGTCACAGGGCTGGCTGTCGGGATGGCCTGCTCCATTCTCATTCTCCTTTGGGTCCGGAGCGAGCTTTCCTATGAGCGGTTTCACAAAAATGCCGAAAACATCTACAGGGTAGTCATGGAAGATAACTTGAACGACACCTTATCGGTCCATCCCTGGCTCCCTTTCCCTCTCGGGCCCGCCCTTCAGAACGAGTTCCCGGAGATCGCTGCTGTCTCCCGGTGGCGTCCCGACAACATGGTTGTCCGCCACAAAGAGAAAGCCTATACAGAAACGGATTTTTTAACTGTCGACCCCTCTTTCTTTAAAATCTTTTCGTTTCCTTTCCTTCAAGGAAATCCCGCTGAGGCGCTCGCCAATCCGAATTCCATCGTCATTCGCGACACAATGGCCAAGAAATATTTCAGCGGCGAAGATCCCATGGGGAAAGTCCTCAACCTCAGCGGAAGGGCGGACCTTGCTGTTTCCGGAGTTGTTCATGTCCCGGAGGAGTCGGATTTCCAGTTCGATTTTTTCTTCTCGTTCAAATCCTATCCTCTATTCAACGTCGATCTGGCTCCTTTGGAAGCCAACTGGAATGGCAAGAACTATCAAGTCTATCTCCTTCTCCAAAAGGACAGTTCTGCCTCGCTCCTGGAAGAGAAAATCTCCGGATTCCTCAAACCCCGCACTCCGGGCAAGAACCAGGTCCTTCACCTTCAGAAACTCTCCCGTATCCACCTGTTCAATCCTGACGGTTCGGACGGGGCGATGCGATACGTTCGCATTTTTTCCCTGGTGGCCGGCTTCATCCTTCTTATCGCCTGCGTCAACTTCATGAACCTGGCCACAGCCCGCTTTGAAGGGCGCGCCAAAGAAGTCGCTCTCCGGAAGACGCTGGGAGGAACGCGTGGGCAGCTCATCCGGCAGTTTTTCAGCGAATCCTTCCTCCATTCCGGCCTGGCCATGGCCGCAGCCATTCTCCTGGTGGAAACCGCCCTGACCGTCTTCAATCAAATCACCGGGCGCCGGCTAAGCCTTGATTTTTCCCAAATCGATCTCTTGCTCGGGCTCGCTGCAGTCGTCGTTCTTACCGGACTCATTTCAGGTCTTTATCCCGCCCTGTTCCTCTCATCGTTCGCACCAGCGCGGGTAATCAAGTCCTTCTCCCATCGAGGAAGACACGGCTCGCTTTTCCGCAAAGCCCTTGTCGTCTTCCAATTCACTCTTTCGACCATGCTCATCATCGGGACACTTGTCGTCAAGTCCCAAGTCTCGTTCATCATGAACCAGGATCTCGGCATGACCAAGGAGAACATTGTCTATCACCTGATGCAGAAAAAAACGCTGAGCTCCGTGGAAGTTGTCAGAGAGGAACTCCTTAAACATCCCGATATCCTGAGTATCGCCAGCTGCAGCAGTCTGCCTTCCAATATCCAAAGCTGGATCGGCTACATCGACTGGGATGGACGCTCCGCCGAGAGGCAAATCTTCCCGGCTTTTATGTCAGTCGACTCCGACTTTGTCACGACAGCCGGCCTGACCATTGTCAAAGGCCGGGATTTTTCCAGGTCTCGCCCCATGGATAGGGAAAGTTTCATCATCAACGAGACAACTTCCCAGCAGCTGGGAGTCGAAGATCCAATCGGTTTAGAGCTGCGCTTTTGGGGCCAAAAGGGTCAGATCATCGGAGTGGTCAAGGACTTTACCAACCGGCACATGTTCTCTGCCATTGCGCCCATGATTCTGTCGGCCGGCGATTGGGGAGCCAGACAGGACTACCTCCTCCTGAGGCTTCGGCCGGGCAATCCCACAAGTGCTCTTAAACACTTCCAGCGGGTTTGGGGGAAAGCCAATCCGGGTTTCCCCTGTGAATACGAGTTTCTGGATGCAGCCTTCGACCGAATGTATACGAACGAGCAGCGGCTGTCATGGATATTCTTTTCCTTTTCCGTCCTGGCCGTCATTATATCCTGCCTCGGCTTGATGGGCCTCTCATCTTATACCGCCGAAGAAAAGACCAAGGAAATCGGCATCCGCAAAGTGCTTGGAGCGTCTTCCTGGAAAATCATTTCTCTCTTCACGATGAATTTCACGAAACTGGTCATCATCGCTAACGCCATCGCCTGGCCTGTCGGATATGCGATCATGCAGCGATGGCTTCAGGATTATGCCTACCGGACGAGCTTCGGAATATGGGTATTTATTCTGGCGGGCGGCCTCGGCCTTTTCATCACCCTTCTCTCTGTCGCGTACCAGACTCTCCGGGCTGCCAAAGCCAATCCTGTGGATTCGCTGCGGTATGAATGAAAAATCCCTCTAAGCGATTGTGATTATCTAAGGGATTATTTCTTCTCGAGCTTTTTCAGCATTTCTTTGGCGTTGCTGTTGTCCGGATTGAGCTCAAGGGATCTTTTGTAATTTTTAATCGCTTTTTTGGTGTCTCCGCTGTTCATATACGCTTCAGCCAGGCTGTCATACACATTCGCCGATTCGGGATAGAGTTCCACATTCAGCTTGAAAATCTCTATAGCCGCTTTTATTTTTCCGGCTCCCATCAATCTGTATCCCATGGCATTGAACTCACTTTCCTCGAAATAAAGCGCATTTTTAGGATCAGACTTTATCGCGCGGAATTTCTTCAATCCGGCCTGAACACCTTTTTTTCTTATCTCCTGTTCAATACGGAAAGCGGCTGAACCACTGATCATTCTCTCCACCTGCTTAAGTCGGTGATGAATCATGGCCGCATCCATATCTCGAACATCCAGAAAGGTTCTGTAGTAATCTCTTGCTTTTTCGAATTCTCCCGTTCCCCTGTAGGTCTCGCCGAGCCGCCAGAGTGCGTTCAATGATTTCGGATACAGGTTCAACTGGTACTCAAACAACTCGATGGCTTCTTTTGTTTTTCCCTGTTCACTCAATTTGTCGCCTTCAAATGTCAGCATCAGTGAAGGCGGGTCGACCTCAAAGCCGTATTCCCCGGATAGCTTTTCATAATAATGGATAATGTCCTTCACAGTGTTTGTCTGGAAATCCTCCGGCATTTTATGCCCGGCAAACAATTCTCTCAGTCCTTCTCTAAATGGAAGAGGAGCTATGAAATAGCCAGACGGTTCTCTGAATTCCACTTTATAACGGAAACCTTCTGGCTTTTCGGATTCAAGGAGTTTGGCCAACCTTTCAGCGTATTCCAGGTCTTGGGGACGCTCATTCTTTTCGCATTTTATATAAAGAAAATTCTTCAGAGACTCTGCATTCTTAAAAAACAGCTCTGCCCGGGGATAAAGAAATTCTGTATTCTCGGGATTCATAAAAGGATTTTCTGTGAGGACGGCATGAAAAAGTCTGGATTTGGCGATGAGTGAATACAGACCGAAAACAGCACCGGCCTGCGGTCCGGCCAGGATCCGGAAATTCTTTGTCCTGTAGTTCTTTTCGACATAAGGAATCAATTCTTCTTCAAAAAACCTGAGAAAATTATCCGCCCCTCCACTGTCACTGCGGCCTCTGATTTTAACGGGAAGATTATCCCTGTACCTGTTGGTGTTGGCCACACCAACGATGATCACAGGTGGAATCTCCCCGGTTGAACCGAGCTTCTCCGTGATAATGACTGCTTCCGCAAAATAGTTATTTATGTCTTGCCCGTACAAAAGGTACAAGACAGGATAGGTCAATTGGGTATCCTTGTACTCCCGGGGAAGATGGATAAGGAGAAGCCTGTCTTCATCCAGGACATGAGAATGAATCATTCTGTATTTACCTATGACGACATCTTCCCCGTCCATCTGGGCGAAACCCAATTTCTGTCCGGGAAAAAAGAATATTATGGATAAGAATACAAGTAAAAAAGTGAACCTGTAATTTTTCATCATGCTCTCCTGAGTTTATCTTAATCCATCCGGTTTTAACTTCTCAATGATTTTTGCATCCACCCAGTATATGTCATCGTGTCCCGTTCTTCCGGTTGAATAAAAGAGATACCTGTTATCCAGAGTAACTTGATTGATGCCCGAGTCTTTGAAATCCCGCCCAAGATTTTGCGGTTCTGTCCAGGTGCCGTCATCTCTAAGAAAAGCAACATACATATCGTTGTATTTTCCGTAACCCCCAGGTCTGTCGGAACTGAAAATGAGATAGCTTTCATC
>JASFPJ010000046.1:0-14957 GCA_050116035.1 Candidatus Aminicenantota bacterium
CCTGTAATAATCACAGTTTTCAAGGACAGGAGTTTTAATTTCGTCATGAAAACTCCTCCGGCTTCCTATCTCCTGAAAAAGGCGGCTGGGATTGCTAAGGGTTCCGGAGAACCGAACAAGGAGAAAGTCGGAAAAGTGACTAAAAAGCAGCTTGAGGAGATCGCCAAAGTTAAAATGGCTGATTTGAATGCGAATGATTTAGACTTAGCCAAAAAAATCATTGAAGGCACTGCCAAAAACATGGGATTGGAGATTATCAGTGGCTAATAGAGGGAAAAAATACAATCACTCAAAGGAGCTCATTGAAAAGGAAGAATATTCCTTAGATGAATCCGTCAGTCTTGTCAAGAAACTCAGTTATGTCAAGTTTGATGAGACTGTGGACATTTCCTTTCGTCTGGGAGTGAATCCAAAGCATTCCGAACAGATGGTGAGAGGCACGATTGTCCTCCCTCATGGAACGGGTAAAACCAAGAAAGTCTGTGTGATTGCGTCCGGTGAAAAAATTAAAGAAGCTGAGGAAGCTGGGGCCGATTATGTCGGAGGAGATGAGATCATCGAGAAGATTTCTAAAGGGTGGGTTGATTTTGATGCTGTAATTGCGACTCCGGATGTGATGAGGAATGTCGGCAAATTGGGACGAATCCTTGGAACGAGGGGATTGATGCCCAACCCGAAATCTGGAACCGTGACTTTCGATGTGAAGAAGGCTGTCCAGGAAATCAAATCCGGACGGGTGGAATTCAGGGTAGACAAAACAGCCATTATCAACTCTTCTGTGGGAAAAGTTTCGTTTCCAGAGGATAAGCTCAAAGATAATATCAAATCTATTATTCAGGCTGTTGTTCAGGCAAAACCGCCCGCAGCCAAAGGAAAATACATCAAAAGTATATATATTTCATCGACTATGGGGCCGTCCATCAGGCTTTCAGAGGATGTCTTAGAGGTATAGGAGAAGAAGAGTGAAGAGAGCGGATAAGGAAAAGCAGGTCAAGGAATTAAGTGAGGCTTTTGACAGCCATGACAATTTTTTTCTTGTGGATTTTTTAAATATGTCTGTTGCACAGGCTGTAGAAATAAGAAAGTTGTGTCGCGAAAATTCCTATTCTTTTAGGGTGGTTAAGAATCGCTTGGCACTCAGAGCTCTCAAAGAAGAATTCCCTGAGGATTTAAAAATATCGTTTCAGGGCTCCACTGCCATAGCTTTTGCTCCTCAAGATCCGATTGGTTTAGCTCGTCTGATTCAAGACTTTTCCAAACGAAATAAGGTTTTACGAGTGAAAGCGGGTATCCTGGAGGGACAGTTTCTCACTGCGAATAAATTTAATGAAGTGGCGAACCTTGCCTCTAGAGAAGAATTGCTCGCAAGAATTGGAGGCTTAATGGCCGCCCCATTGATTAAGTTATTAAGGACTTGGCAAGCCCCACTCAGTGGTTTAGGCACGCTGTTGAGTCAATTAAAAACTAAAAAATAGAGTTGGAGGTAAAAATGTCCAAAGCACAAACAAAAGAGGCTGGCGAGACCGCAAAGGAAAAAGAGGCCGCGAAGGAAAAAAAGGTCACAAAGGAAAAAGAGGTCACAAAGGAAAAAGAGATGGCTAAGGAAAAAAAGGAAAAAGCAAAACTGACAAAGGAGCAATTTTTTGGCCACCTGGATAGCCTGACGGTTTTAGAACTCGCTGATTACATCAAAGAATTCGAAGAAAGGTATGGCGTGTCCGCAGCCGCTGCTCCAGTCGCCATGGCTGCGCCAGGAGCCGCAGCGCCTCAAGGCGAAGCGCCCGCCGATGAAGCGAAATCAGAGTTTACTATTGTTTTGAAGAGTGTCGGCGACAAGAAGATTAATGTGATCAAAACTGTAAGAGAGGTGACAAGCCTTGGCTTGAAGGAAGCCAAGGATTTAGTCGACAGTGCTCCGAAACCAGTTAAAGAAAATGTTTCCAAAGAGGAGGCCGAAGAAATAAAAGCGAAGTTTGAATCAGTTGGGGCAGAGATAGAATTACAGTAATTCGGTAGTGAATTTGATTAGAATTGTCAGATATATATTTATTCGAAAAACTCTTCTGAGAGAGGGAATATGAGTAGCGAATTAAAAAACATCTATCGTGAGAGAGTCGATTTTTCAAAAATCAAAACGACCTTTCCGATGCCTGATTTACTCGCCATCCAAAGAGGCTCTTATGCAGAGTTTCTCCAAATGGAACTCTTACCAGAGGAAAGGAAGGACATCGGGCTCCAAGCTGCGTTTAAGGATACGTTCCCTGTTTCCGATTTTAAGGAGACGACACAGCTGGATTTTATCAGTTATTCTATCGGCGATTGGGAATGTAAATGTGGCCGTTTGAAGGGAGTCGAGAATTCACGCGGTCGGTGTAACGGGTGCGGAACTCTCCTTCCTGCGGATGTCGAGCTTACGGAAAAGGA
Organism: Candidatus Aminicenantota bacterium; assembly: GCA_050116035.1. Taxonomy (GTDB): domain Bacteria; phylum Acidobacteriota; class Aminicenantia; order Aminicenantales; family Aminicenantaceae; genus SOIA01. Next base: position 2,425 of record JASFPJ010000046.1, read on the forward strand.
GATTTGTCCCTACTGTGGCACAATGAAAAAGATAGAGATTCCTCTATGTGATCACTGTGGAGATAAAGTCAGCCTAAAAATGAAGTATTCTCCCATGGAATGCCTTCAGAAGAGTTACACGTTTGCTGTTCCTCTCAGGTTGAAAGTCAGATTGATCTCCTGGGAAAAGGATCCCACAACTAAGACAAAAAGGCTGAAGCACATTAAAGAACAGGAGGTTTACTTCGGTGAAATTCCGCTGATGACTGACAAAGGGACGTTTATTTTTAACGGGATTGAAAGAGCTGTTGTCAGTCAGTTGCAGAGGTCTCCAGGGGTTTTCTTTAGACAGGGAGAGGGAAAGGGTTTTTATGTGGGCAAGATCATTCCTTATAGAGGAGCTTGGGTGGAATTTGAGTATGACAGTAAGAATATTTTATATGTTCGCCTGGATCGAAAGAAGAAATTCCTGATTTCAGTGTTTCTGAGAGCTCTAGGCTTCGGATCCGATGATGCCATTCTGAGGCTTTTCTATAAAACATACAAAATCATTCCTAAAGATGGAACACTTTATTGGGAGTTAAGTGAGGATCTAATCGGGAAGACAACCGGAGCAGACATCATTGAACCTAGCTCCAAAAAAGTACTGGTAAAAGCTAAAGAAAAAATCACTAAAGAGCTGTTTCAAAAACTCAAGACTAAAAAAATCAAGAAGATTCCGGTAGCCAGCAAAGAATTTAAGGAGCCTTATTCACTCACGACTATTGATGATTTGATCAAGGTCAGGGAAGAAATTGACGAAGATCAATTGGAGAATTTAAAGGGGCAAAAAGAGCCGTTTGAAGTATTCTTTCCAAAAAGCGATGAAGTGGGAGAAATCATCGTCAATACGTTGAAAAAAGATTCAAGCACAGATACTAACCAAGCGTTGGCTGAGATTTACAGGAAGTTGAGACCGGGAGAACCCCATACTATGGAGAGTGCCCACAATCTCTTCCGCAGTCTGTTCTTCAATCCTCAGAAATACAATTTTTCCAGGATCGGCCGGCTGAAGATGAATATCAAGCTAGATCTCGATCACTCATTAGAGGAAAAAACTCTGACACCATTAGACTTCGTTGAGGTGATCAAGTATTTACTTCGGTTACGTCGAGGAGAAGGATCCCTGGATGATATCGATCATTTGGGAAATCGTCGTGTCCGCTCAGTTGGAGAGCTCGTTGAGAATGCATTCCGCATTGGATTAACTCGCATGGAGAGGACCATAAAAGAGAAGATGACTGTGGCGACAGATTTGGCATCGGCAATGCCTCAAGACCTGATTAATTCGAAACCAGTCATCGCCGCGTTGAAAGAGTTTTATGGGAGCTCTCAGCTTTCTCAATTCATGGACCAGATTAACAGTCTGGCAGAAGTTACACATAAAAGACGATTGAGCGCTCTGGGTCCAGGAGGACTGAGCCGAGAAAGAGCTGGTTTTGAAGTGAGGGATATTCAAACTTCTCACTATGGTCGGATTTGTCCGATTGAAACTCCAGAGGGACCCAACATCGGTTTGATTTCTTCCTTGAGTTGTTATGCGCGTGTGAATAACTTCGGCTTCGTTGAGACTCCCTACCGCAAGGTCAAGGACGGGCGGATAATTGATTACGTGAAAATTCTTCATCCAGGAGGAACTTCCCATAAGGTCGGGGATGTTGTCGAAAAAGATAAGCTTGAAAGAGAGGTTTCCTCTACTCAGAAGAAAACATCCAAACACGTCCCTGTGGTTGAGCCTTATTGTTATTATTTGACAGCCTGGGAAGAAGAGAAATACAACATCGCTCAGGCCAATGCGCCTGTTGATGAAAAAGGCAATTTTATCAACGAAATTGTGAGTTCCAGACAGAGGGGAAATTTCAAAAATATACCTAGAGAACAAGTCGACTACATCGATGTGTCTCCCAAACAACTCGTCTCTCTTTCGACGGCTTTGATTCCCTTTTTAGAGCATGATGACGCTAACCGCGCCCTTATGGGATCAAACATGCAGAGGCAGGCCGTTCCCCTTCTCAGGCCTGAGGCGCCACTCGTCGGAACAGGTATGGAGCATGTCGTTGCTGAGGGCTCAAGAGATGTCGTTGTCTGTAGAAGATCGGGAGTTGTGGAGTTTGTGGATGCGGAGAGGATACTGATTCGAGTGGACGAGAAGGAAACCGCAAAAGAATATGAAGTGGGAACAGACCTCTATCTTCTCACAAAATTCTTGCGAACAAACCAGAATACCTGTATAAATCATAGGCCGGCTATCCGAAAAGGAGATCGAGTCATTAAAGGTCAAATCCTTGCGGATAGCTCCTGCACGGATAAAGGGGAGTTAGCGCTGGGCCGGAACATTCTTTGTGCCTTCCTGCCATGGAGGGGATACAATTTTGAGGATGCCATCATAGTCAGCGAAAAATTGATTAAAGAGGACATTTTCACTTCTGTCCATATTGTCGAAGAGACCATCGAAGCTCGGGACACCAAACTCGGTCCTGAGGAGATTACCAGGGATATTCCTAATGTTCCGGAGGAGCTTCTCCGGAATTTAAACGAGAACGGAATCGTCAGGATAGGAGCTCATGTGAAATCTGGTGACATACTGGTCGGCAAAGTCGCTCCTAAAGGGGAAACCCAGCTCTCTCCTGAGGAAAAGCTTCTGAAAGCCATTTTTGGGGAAAAGGCTCTGGATGTCAAAGATGCCTCTCTGTATTGTTCACCGGGAATAGAGGGGACTGTTATTGATGTCAGAATTTTTTCTCGAAGGGGAACCGAAAAAGGAGCTTGGGCTGAGGCTATCGAAAAAGAAGAGATAGCCAAAATGAAAAGAAACTTGGAAGATGAAATCAGTATCCTCGAGGGAGAAAAAGCAAGGAAGATGAAGAGCGTCCTCAAGGGGGAAACACTCGATAAGGAGTATGCCTCCGGGGAATTCGTCATTAAAAAGGGAACCAAATTAGATGAAAAAGTTTTAAATAAATTAGCCCCCGGAGACATATCAAAATTAAAGCTCAAGGCTAACGCAAAGAGAGATAAGAGACTCAAGGATATTGATAAAAAGGTGAAGCGCCAGATTGAGGCCCTCCGCTCCATTTTTAAAGAAAAAGCGGATGTTCTCAGGAAAGGTGACGAGTTGGCTCCGGGAGTGATTCGAGCGATTAAAGTTCATATAGCCATGAAGAGGAAGCTCTCGGTCGGGGATAAAGTCTCAGGTCGCCACGGGAACAAAGGGATTATCGCAAAAATCGTTCCCGAGGAGGATATGCCCCGTATGCCCGATGGAACCCCAGTGGATATTGTCCTCAATCCCTTGGGCGTTCCCTCTCGTATGAATGTTGGGCAGATACTGGAAGCTCATCTGGGTTGGGCTGCCAAGGAGTTGGGTCTCTGGATTTCAACTCCGGTGTTTGATGGAATTTCTGAGGCTGAGATCAAAGAACTCCTTGAGAAGGCAGAGCTGCCACAATCCGGGAAGGTTCCGCTGTGTGATGGAATAACAGGAGAATTGCTGGATCATGAAGTCACGGTGGGAAATGTCTACATCATGAAGCTTTATCACCTGGTGGATGATAAGATCCATGCGCGTTCCACCGGTCCTTACTCCCTGATTACACAGCAGCCCTTAGGGGGCAAAGCTCAATTTGGAGGACAGCGTTTTGGAGAGATGGAAGTGTGGGCGTTAGAGGCATACGGCGCGGCCTACACGCTCCAGGAGCTCCTGACTGCAAAGTCTGATGATGTTGAGGGTCGAGCCAAGATTTATGAAGCCATTGTCAAAGGAGACCTCGATTTTCAGCCAGGGCTTCCCGAGTCAGTGAACGTTCTCATCCGAGAACTCCAGAGCCTCTGCTTGAATGTGGAATTGGAAAAAGAAGAAGAGAGAGAAGAGATCCTGCCCTGGGGGATAGATGTTCCTCAAATCCTAAAAGGAGAATAATGATGGAAGAAAGGCATTCTATGGGAGGAAAACCAAAAGTTGATTTTGACCGGGTGAGAATCAGTATTGCCTCTCCGGAAAAAGTGAAAAGCTGGTCTTGGGGAGAGGTGACCAAGCCTGAAACCATCAATTACAGGACCTTTAAGCCAGAAAAAGACGGCCTTTTTTGTGCCAAGATATTCGGCCCCATAAACGATTATGAGTGCCTCTGTGGAAAATACAAGAGGATGAAATACAGGGGAATAATTTGCGAACGATGCGGTGTTGAAGTGACCAAATCCAAGGTTCGTCGAGAACGGATGGCTCATATTGAATTGGCCTCTCCTGTAGCTCATATCTGGTTTTTTAAAGGGACTCCGAGCCGAATTGGCCTTGTGCTTGACCTTTCCATAAAGGATTTAGAGAAGGTGTTGTACTTTGAATCTCATATCGTCACTGACCCCGGGGAAACTCCGTTGCGAGAAAGGCAGCTCCTTACTGAAGAAGAGTTCAAGGATGCCCAGGAAAAATACGGTGACGATTTTAAAGCTTCCATCGGCGCCGAAGCGATTAAAAAGCTTCTTGAGCGAATCAACATCAAAAAAGAAGCGGAGAGCCTGAAAGAACTGATGAAAGTAGACGCTTCTCAACAGCGGAAGCTGCGTTATGCAAAAAGATTAAGAGTCTTTAAGGCTCTCAGGATGTCAGGTAATCATCCCGATTGGATGATCCTGGATGTCATTCCTGTTATTCCTCCAGATTTAAGACCTTTAGTCCGACTGGATGGAGGACGGTTTGCCACGTCTGATTTAAATGATCTGTATCGGAGGGTCATCAACCGGAATAACAGGTTAAAAAAATTGATCGAACTCAAGGCCCCTGAGCTCATTATCCGTAACGAAAAGAGGATGCTGCAAGAGGCTGTGGATGCGCTTTTTGATAACGGAAAGAGGGGACGAGTCCATTTAGGCGCCAACCGAAGGCCTCTTAAATCTCTGAGTGAGGCCCTCAGAGGAAAACAGGGAAGGTTTCGCCAGAACCTTCTCGGGAAGCGTGTTGATTATTCGGGTCGATCTGTTATTGTTGTCGGCCCTGAGCTTAGATTGAATCAGTGTGGATTGCCGAAAAAAATGGCTTTGGAGTTATTTAAGCCATTCATATTCCATAAGTTAGAAAAAGAAGGGTTAGTTCCGAGTGTGAAGGTTGCAAGGGAGTGGCATGAGCAGGAGAGACCTGAAGTGTGGGATTACCTCGAGGAAGTGGTTAAAGAACATCCAATTCTTTTAAATCGAGCTCCCACTCTTCATCGTTTGGGTATCCAGGCGTTTGAGCCGATATTGGTTGAAGGCAAGGCGATTCAGATCCATCCGCTCGTCTGCGCGGCTTTTAACGCTGATTTTGATGGTGACCAGATGGCCGTTCACATCCCTCTCTCTGTTGAGGCGCAGGTTGAAGCGCAGACACTGATGCTTTCGACGCAAAACATCCTTTCTCCTGCCCATGGTCGGCCCCTTGCTATTCCCAGTCAGGACATGGTCTTAGGCTGTTATTATCTGACCCTAGAAAAGAAAGGAAAAAAGGGAGAAGGACGCATCTTTGGTACTGAAGAGGAAGTATTACTGGCCTTGGAAAATAAAGAGGTGACTCTTCATTCGCTGGTCAAATTGCGTTTCAAGGGTTCATTCATGAACCTTTCCGTTTATTATGATGACCAGGCAGTCATGACATGTCCTGTGACAGAGCTCGATAATCAACTCATAGAGACAACTCCCGGGCGGATAATATTCAACTCCATTCTTCCCGAAGGAATTCCCTATATTAATGGAATGTTGAGGAAGAAAGGGCTTGAGAGCCTGGTTTTTTATGCGTATTTAAAAGTCGGGCACGAGCCGACTATTGATATTCTGGACAAGATGAAGGAGTTGGGTTTCAATTATGCCACATATGCAGGTTTCTCTCTGGGGATTGATGATTTTGTCATCCCGAAAGAGAAAAGTGAATTAGTGGAGAGAGCCGAGAAAGAAGTCCAGAGAATAGAAAAGCTGTACAAGGAAGGAACGATTTCGGCTGGAGAACGCTTCAACAGAGTCGTCGAGATATGGGGTTCTGTTACGGATAAAGTCTCCAGCGCGATGATAGAGCGAATGCGGAGGTTAAGCCTTGAAGGGAAAGAATTGAATTCTCTCTTCGTGATGGCTGATTCGGGCTCAAGAGGAAACAAACAGCAAATCCGCCAGTTGGCTGGAATGCGGGGATTGATGAGTAAACCTTCTGGTGAGATCATTGAGACTCCGATCGTATCCAACTTAAGAGAAGGGCTAAATGTTTTGCAGTACTTCATATCCACTCATGGTGCTCGGAAGGGATTGGCGGACACGGCGTTGAAGACTGCGAACTCCGGTTATTTAACTCGTAAACTGGTGGATGTCTCGCAGGAGGTGATCATCGATGAGGAAGACTGTGGAACGCTGAAAGGTGTCAATGTGTCCGCTATTGTCGAGAATGGCGAACTCATCGAACCCTTTGTGGATAGAATCATCGGCAGAACATCGTTGGAGAGAGTCCGCCATCCGGATACGGATGAGGTCATTGTGGATACGAACGAAGAAATTACTGAGGAGATTGCCCAGAAGTTTCAGGAATTGGGAATTGAAATGGTAAGGGTGCGTTCACTGCTGACGTGTGAATCGAAGAGAGGCGTGTGCAAGCTGTGTTATGGACGCAATATGTCAACTGGTGCCCCTGTTGAGATGGGAGAAGCTGTTGGGATAATCGCGGCTCAATCTATCGGAGAGCCGGGCACTCAGCTGACAATGAGGACATTCCATGTGGGAGGGATTGCGATGCGGGGAGCCGAAAAGTCCAAGCTTGAAGCTAAAAATGACGGATCTGTGAAATTCAATAACCTGAAATACGTGCTCGATAAAGATGACTCTCTGATCGTGGTTAACAGGAACGCCAACCTCGCTATCCTTGACCATCGAGGAAGAGAAGTTGAGCATTATCAAGTTCCTTACGGAGCAAAGATATTACTCAAGGACGGGGAAGAGGTCAAAGCCAGACAGCAATTTGCGGAATGGGATCCATTCAGTACTTTCATCCTGACCGAGGAATCTGGAGTCGTCCGCTTTCATGATGTCGCTCTCGGAGTGACCATGGAAGAGATTCAGGATGAATTCACGGGATTAGTGACACGGTCGATTATTGAACCAAAAGACGAGAAGATGCAGCCCCGAATCGAGATTATCTCTCAAAGGAAGAAAGATGATAAGGGCCGACCTATCGTGCTCAGAAAGTACTTTCTCCCTTCAGGAGCTAACCTTGAGGTTAACGACCAGGATAAGATTTATGCGGGAGATATCCTGGCCAAGATTCCGCGGGAGGTGGCCCGAACAAAAGATATCACCGGAGGTCTGCCTCGAGCTGAGGAACTCTTTGAGGCCCGAAAGCCGAAAATGCCCGCTGTCATCTCTGAGATTGATGGAATGGTGGAGGTCGGAGGTCTTGTGAGAGGTTTAAGGAAGCTGATAGTGAAAAATGAAAGAGGCGGAGAGAAGGAATATTTTGCTCCCAAGGGAGCCCATTTGAGTATCGCTGAAGGTGAGAGGGTAAAGGCGGGGACTGCATTGATGGACGGGCCTGTTAATCCTCATGATATCTTGAAAGTTCTTGGGGAAAAGGAGCTGGCCGAGTATCTTCTGAGGGAAGTCCAGGCGGTTTACAGGCTGCAGGGAGTCCACATCAATGACAAACATATCGAGATCATCATCCGGCAGATGTTGCGGTGGGTCAAAGTTGAGGAAGTTGGAGATACAGAGTTTCTGGTCGATGAGCAGATTGATAAATTTGTATTCCAGGCCGAGAACGAGAAAGTCATACAAAAAGGGGGAAAACCGGCAAAAGCCAGGCCTCTCCTTCTGGGAATCACTAAGAGCGCTTTAAGCACAGAAAGCTTTATATCTGCAGCGTCATTCCAGGAGACAACCCGAGTGTTGACAGAGGCGAGTCTTTACGGAAAAGTTGACCACCTGAGGCGTCTCAAAGAGAATATCATCATGGGCAGGCTGATACCTGCTGGAACTGGATATAAATTTTATAGAAATGTGGAGTTGAAGGTAGAAAAAGAGGAGGAGGCTGAGAAGGAATTAGACCTCCAGCTTCAGCGCTAGAATTTCCTCTAACTGCCTTTAAAATCTTGACATAGCAAGCTGTTTTTGCTATTATCCACACATTCGTGCCGAGCGATTTCTGCCCTCGGAGCGGATAAAAAAATCTATTTTTGAGGAGATGTTGTATTGCCTACTGTGAACCAGTTGGTCAGAAAAGGCCGCACGTCAAAAAAAGACAAAAGCAAGTCTCCAGCATTGGATATGTGCCCTCAAAAAAGAGGCGTATGCACGCGAGTTTTTACCACGACACCGAAAAAGCCTAATTCAGCCATGAGAAAAGTGGCTCGAATTAGATTAACAAATAATGTTGAGGTGACAGGCTATATTCCTGGAATAGGCCATAACCTCCAAGAGCATTCGATCGTTATCATTCGAGGAGGACGTGTTAAGGATTTGCCCGGTGTTCGTTACCATGTCATTCGTGGTTCTTTGGACTGCGAAGGAGTCGAAGAGCGGATGAAAGGCAGGTCCAAATACGGAAGTCGAAAGCCAAAAGGGAAAAAGGTCGCAGAATAAAGGAGTCGAGCATGCCCCGAAGAGGTACAATCAAGAAGAGAAAACCCAGGCCAGACCATTTCTACAGCAGCACTCTCATATCCAAATTCATAAACACTGTCTTGAAAAAGGGCAAAAAGAGTTTAGCCGAAAAGATTGTTTACAGTGCAATGGATCAGGTTAAAGAAAAGTCAAAAGAAGATCCACTCAAAATGTTCGAGAAAGCTGTGGAGAATGTGAGGCCAGTGCTCGAGACAAAATCGAGAAGAGTGGGCGGAGCCACTTATCAGGTTCCTGTGGAAGTTCCTTTGCATCGGTCGAACTCTTTGGCAGTCAGGTGGCTAATCAGGCATGCACGAGAGAGAGCGGGGAAGAGCATGGTCGAAAAACTTTCCGCAGAGATCATCGATGCGGCGAATAATCGAGGCGGAGCGATCAAAAAAAGAGAAGACACCCATAAAATGGCTGAATCCAATCGGGCTTTTGCTCATTATAGATGGTAGTCTCCCTTATAAAGAGAGAGAATTTGATTTTAATACCCATGGAGTGGAGTTTTGATAAAAAGACATCCAATCGACAAAGTCAGAAACATCGGCATAATGGCCCATATCGATGCGGGGAAGACTACCACAACAGAGCGCATCCTGTACTACACAGGCATCACGTACAAGATGGGAGAGGTGGATGAAGGCACAGCCGTTATGGATTGGATGGCTCAAGAGCAAGAGCGCGGAATAACCATCACCTCAGCGGCCACCACCTGTTACTGGGAAGACCACCGAATCAACATCATCGATACCCCAGGACATGTGGATTTCACGGCTGAAGTCGAACGTTCCCTGAGAGTACTCGATGGAGCCATTGTTATTCTCTGTGGCGTGGGTGGAGTTGAACCTCAATCAGAAACAGTTTGGCGGCAGGCGGATAGATACCAGGTTCCCAGAATCGTCTACATCAACAAAATGGACAGAGTGGGCGCTGACCTAGGAAAAGCCATCAAACAGATGAAGACGAGAATCAACGCGAATCCAGTCGTGATTCAGATGCCGCTAGGAATAGAAGAAGATTTCAGAGGAGTGATTGACCTCGTGGAGATGAAAGAGATTGATTGGGGAGATGATTTGTTGGGCACAAAATTTGAGGTGCGAGAGATCTCAGATGAGAATAAAAGAGAGGTCCTGAAAAAAAGAAATGAGATGCTAGAGAAACTCAGTGAGACGGATGATGAACTGATGGAAAAGTATCTTGAAGGCGATGAAATATCTTCTGAAGAAATTAAAAGAGCTATTCGGAAAGGAACACTCTCCCTGGATTTTGTTCCGGTTATTTTCGGGGCTTCCTTCAAGAATAAAGGAGTTCATCCCTTATTGGATGCGGTTGTGGATTATCTGCCTTCACCGAAGGATATCCCCTCCATCAAAGGGCATCACCCCCGGACTCTGGATGTAGAAACAAGAAAGGCGTCCGATGAGGAGCCCTTTTCAGCATTAGTGTTTAAGATAACGAATGATCCTTTTGTGGGCAATCTTTCTTTTTTCCGAGTGTATTCGGGAAAAGCGAAAGTCGGTTCCACGATTTATAATGCCACAAAAGAAGAGGAAGAAAGAATTGGTCGGCTTCTAGAGATGCATTCCAACAAGAGAAAGGATATTAAAGAGGTGTACGCAGGAGAGATCGCCGCGCTCGGTTCTATGAAAAATTTATCCACCGGGGATACGCTCTGTGTGCGGAATCATCCTGTTATCCTTGAGTCCATAAATTTTCCTGAGCCCGTCATAGCTGCTCATATCGAGCCAAAATCTAAAATAGAGCACTCGAAACTAGCTGAGGCATTGGCGAAGCTCACAAAAGAGGACCCCACTTTTCAAGTTAGACAGGACCCCATGACCGGACAGACACTCGTCTACGGGATGGGGGAGCTTCATCTGGAAGTCCTCATGGAACGAATGAAGAGAGAATTTGGAGTCAGAGCCAATCTCGGAAGGCCGCAGGTCGCCTATAAAGAGACGATATCAGGTTCTGCGGAAGGAGAGGGTAAATACATCAAACAAACTGGAGGAAGAGGGCAGTATGGCCACTGCAAGATTGTGGTTGAGCCGCTCAAAGGCGGAGAGCCTTTTGAATTTAAAGATAGAACAAAGGGAGGAGTCATCCCGAAAGAATTTGTTTCCTCTATAGAGAAAGGCGTAAAGGAAGCCATGGAAATGGGAGTTTTAGCGGGTTTTCCAGTGACGGATGTGAGAGCCACACTCGTGGACGGCTCTTTCCACGAAATCGATTCCTCCTCTATTGCTTATAAAATAGCAGGTTCCTTGGCGTTTAAGGATGCAGCTTCCCGGGCGGAACCCGTGCTCCTTGAGCCCATCATGAATCTTGAAGTCATTTCTCCAGACGAATACTTAGGAGACATTGTTGGGGATATCAATGCTCGGCGAGGAAAAATTGAGGAGATGGAAATGAGAGGAAGTTCGAGAGTGATAAAGGCTTTTGTTCCCCTGGAGGAGATGTTCGGGTACGCCACGACTCTCAGAACATTAACCCAAGGCAGAGGTGTTTTCACGATGGAGTTCCTCCAGTATTCGCCAACACCTGAAGTGATCAAGGAAGAAATCATTGCGAGAGTAGAAGGGAGAATTCCCGCCCATAGATAGGTAATAATATGATTTATTATAAATGGAAAAGAGTCATTAACTCAAAGGATAGGAGGTAATGGAAAATGGCGAAGGCAAAGTTTGAGCGGACGAAGCCGCATTTGAACATAGGGACGATAGGGCATGTGGATCATGGGAAGACGACGTTGACGTCGGCGATAACGAAGGTATTGAACAAGAAGTTAGAGGGGAAGGTTGACTATATTGAGTTTGACAAGATAGACAATGCGCCTGAGGAGAAGGAGAGGGGATTAACGATACAGATAGCGCACATAGAGTATGAGACGGACAATCGGCATTATGCGCACATAGATTGTCCTGGGCATGCCGACTACATCAAGAACATGATTACGGGTGCGGCGCAGATGGATGGATCGATATTGGTGGTGGCGGCGGATGATGGGCCGATGCCGCAGACGCGGGAGCACATATTATTGGCGCGTCAGGTGAATGTGCCTGCGATAGTGGTGTATATGAACAAGGTGGATTTAGTGGATGATGAGGAGATATTGGATTTAGTGGAGTTAGAGGTGAGGGAGTTGTTGACGAAGTATGAATTTCCTGGGGACAAGATACCGATAATACGAGGGAGTGCGTTGAAGTCGATGGAGTCGGATGGGGATCCGGAGGCGGAGGTGAACAAGTCGATAATAGAGTTGATGGATGCGGTGGACAGTTACATACCGGAGCCTGTGAGGTTGGTGGACCAGCCGTTTTTGATGCCGATGGAGGACATATTTACGATATCTGGGCGAGGGACGGTGGTGACTGGTCGAGTGGAGAGAGGGAAGGTGAAGGTTGGAGAGGAGATAGAGATAGTTGGGTTTGGAGAGACGAAGAAGCGGGTAGTGACTGGGGTTGAGATGTTTCGCAAGACGTTGGATGATGGGATAGCTGGAGATAATATTGGGGTGTTGTTGAGAGGGACGGACAAGGATGAGGTTGAGCGGGGGATGGTGTTGGCGAAGCCTGGGTCGATCATGCCGCATCACAAGTTTAAGGCGTCGATATACGCGTTGAAGAAGGAGGAAGGAGGGCGGCACACGCCGTTTTTCACGGGGTACAGGCCGCAGTTTTATTTTCGGACGACGGATGTGACAGGGAGTGTGAAGTTACCGAGTGGAGTGGAGATGGTGATGCCTGGGGACAATGTGAATTTGGAGATAGAGTTGATCACGGATGTGGCGATGGAGAAGGGATTGACGTTTGCGATCAGAGAAGGTGGACGGACAGTCGGAGCCGGCACAGTCACGGATGTCATGGAGTAAGAGTCAACGAACAAAGAATCACCGGAAAAGTGAG
>JASFPJ010000047.1:0-14935 GCA_050116035.1 Candidatus Aminicenantota bacterium
ACTCAAGAAACCATCCCGAGACACGGGCCTCCCTTCCCGCCCACGGAGGAGGGCTTCCTTCATACCGCTTTCGGTCGGACCGGGCCGGATAAGGGCTAAAGCCTGGGTCAGCTCGTAAACATTCTCTGGCTTCATCCGGCGAAGGAGGTTCATCATGGCCGGGCTTTCCACCTGGAAACAACCTATGGTCTGGCCTTCCCTCAGCAGGCTGTAAGCTCTCTTATCCTGAGGAGGAATACTCCTGATGTTCAGGATCTTTTTGGTCTCGGAGATTGCGGCCAGCCCCCTCACCGAAAGCAGGTCAAGCTTGATTAACTTCAGGTCTTCGACAGCATCCCGGTCGTAGTGAGACATGACGTAGCCTTTGGCCGATTCTTCCAAGGGAAGATACCGGTCCGCAGGAGCCGGAGTCAGGAGTACTCCTCCCACATGCAGAGAGTTCTCGCAGTAGACATGACTCAGGTCAGAGGCGGCCTTCCATATTTCCGCATAGCCGGCGAGGGGCCTGTCTTTCTTCAGGAAATCGGGTCCGGCGAAAAAGGGAGCTTTCTTGCTCAGGGACCGGGCTTCTTCAGGGGGGAGGCCAAACGCGCGGGCGGTCTCATACAGAGCGGAACGGGCCCGGTAGTTTTTCAGACTGCAGACAAAAGCGGCCCCTGTGCGCCCCTGGCCGTATTTCTCCAGCACGTAGGAGAGAACCCGGTCTCTCTTCCGGGAATCAAAATCCAGGTCGATATCCGGCGGGTCATCCCGGCCTTTGTTCAGGAACCTCTCGAAGTAAAGGTCATATTCGATGGGGTCGATGCGAGAGATTCCCAGAAGATAGGCCAGGAAAGAGGACGCGCCTGATCCCTTGAGGTTGTGGAGGATGCCGTTGCGCCGGGCGAACTGAATCACGTCGTAGACGATGAGGAAGTAGGGAGCAAATCCTGATTTTTCGATCACAGCGAGTTCCCGTTTCGCCCGCTGCCTCGCGCGCCAGCTCAGGTTTTTCAGGTTTCTCAGCTTCTCCATCACCGCGTCCTTCAGGGTGATGGAAAAAAGGCCTTCGGGAAGAGGGGGCACGATGTCCTCAAAAGAGAACTGGCATTTCTCCGTGACTTCAAAGGTCTTCTTGAAGATTTCTTCGGCATCAGAGCCGAACTTTTTGAGAGCCAGGGTTTCCTGGTGCGGCCCGAAAAGCCCCATCTTGCCTTTGAGTTTATCCCTTTCCGGAGGGAAGGGAATCTTCTTCTGGATGGAATGGAGGAGAATCAACCTCTCGGGCTTTTCGATGAATTTCAGGGGATTGACCCATACCAGAGGGAAATCGCGGCTCTGGGCCAGGGTGAGGGCATTCTTGAAGTTAAAAAAATCAACACCGATGTAAAAATCCTCTCCCGGGCTGGGGAGGAAGGCTTCCGGAGAATCTTTGTCTCCCGCTTGAGGGATGAAGACCGTCACCAGCCCTTCAGTGGTTTTGATCTCTCGCCGGTTGAAAATTTCCATCAGGTTCCAGTATCCTTCTCTGCTTTTGACGAGAAAGAGAAGTGTCTTCCCCTGGATTTCCATTTCGCAGCCAAAGAGCGGGGTGCAGCCATTCTCCAGAGCCGCTCTCTTCCATTCTCCCCAGCCGTAGATATTCTCCACATCTGTCAGGGCGGCGGAAGAGAATTTTCTCCGGCAGACCCAGGAGGGAAGCTCCTTTAGAGTGACACTTCCTCTCCCTTTGCTGTAGACCGAATGAACTCTGAGAGGTATGTACATTTTTTCCATCTAGGGAATTTTCCCATATTTCTCGCTTAATAATTCCATAACGCTTTTATAATGTCATTGCAAACAGAGTGAAGCAATCTCATAGTGGTGTCATTGCGAGGGTTGGTGAGATTCCTTCGCTCTGCTCGGAACAGGCTTGGCAATCTCATAAAAAGAAATATTTTTTCTTATGGGATTGCCACGCTTCACTCGCAATGACACAAGCACGATTGCCGCGCTTCGCCCGCAATGACAATTTATTCTTCAATATCATTACCATATTATTTATTTCGTCAGGGAGGCTGTCTTCAGGACAAACCCACGTTTCCGTTCAAAACTGTAGAGGCTCTCGAGCATCTTCTCCCGCACCGTCAACACGGAGCCAAACCCGTACTTTTCCCTCACTTCGTCCACCGCATGACCCAGCTTCTCCGGACGCTCGGAGTACGGCTCGAAAAGGGAAAGAGGCCTGGCCCTCACCAGGTCAGACGCTTTCACCCCGACCAGGCGCAGAGACAAGCGGGAGGAAGAGAAAAACGGAAGGAACAACTCTTGAGCGATCTTGTAGATCTTCCCCATCTCCTGCACAGGAGAGAGGAGAAGGCGTCTTCGGACCTCGGTCTTGAAGTCAGAATACCTGACTTTGACTTCGATGATATGGGCAAACAGGCGTCCCCGCCGCAAGGGGAGGGTCAACCTGTCACAGAGATAGGCCAGGTGAGCCAGGAGCAGGCGTCTGTCCCAGATGTCCTCCAGAAAAGTCGTCTCTCTGGAGACGGATTTGGGAATAGAGGCGGCCACCAGTGGGCGCGTGTCGATTCCCCGGGACTGAAGATACATTTCCTCACCGTTCAACCCGAAGAGTGAGCGCAGGCTGGCCCGAGGCAGTCCCCACAGGTCGCCGATTTTCTGAATGTTGAGCATCCTGAGGATGACCTGGGCCTTGGGTCCTATTCCGGGCAAAGACTCGATTCCCAGGTCCTTCAAGAATTCCTCCTCCCTTCCCGGCTCAATTTCGGCCAGGCCAGCCGGCTTGGCCTTGTTTGTGGCCAGCTTGGCCAGAATCTTGTTGGGGCCCACTCCCACCGAAACAGCGAGCCCCAACTCTTTCTCCACCTTCTCCTTGATCTCCCGGACTGTGGAGGGAAAGGAGGGATAAAGGGGACGGCAACGGGTCAAATCAAGGTACGCTTCGTCCAGAGAAGCCTTCTCCACATCGGGAGTGTAGCGGGAGAGAAGGCGGAAGAATTTATCGGAAAAAGCACTGTAGATCTGGTAGTTTCCCCTGATGAAAAGGCCGTGAGGACAGAGCTGGTGGGCTTTCCGCAGGGGCATACCGGAATGGACGCCGTATTTTCGGGCTTCGTAAGAAGCGGTCGAGGCCACTCCCCTCTCATGGGGAAGGCCTCCGACGATAACCGGCTTCCCTTTCAGAGATGGATTGAGAAGCACTTCGACAGCCGAAAAAAAGGCGTCGATGTCGATATGGACAATACATCTTCTTTTCATTGTCTTCACCTTTTTTCTCTTTGACCTGTTAAAGAGTCAAAAATGAATCCGCTTCAGTGAGTCCTCCCCTGTCTCTAAGAGTGAGGATCGAGAATCAACGGACGAACCGACAAGCGGCCTGACAGACCAACGGACTCATGGAGTCAGAGGGTTACGGAATTCAATACTTCCTCAGAACTCCGATCACTCTCCCCAGGATTTTCAGTTTCTTGACTTTAATCGGCTCAAACTCCGGGTTTTCCGGGATAAGAAAGATATCTCCGTCCTTCATCTTCAGCCTCTTCAAGGTCACCGACCCGTCATCCAGAAGGGTTACCACCATTTCTCCAGAATTCGCCGAGTTCGTCCTCTCCACGAGCACCCAGTCTCCGTCATCGATGTAGGCATCCACCATGCTCTTCCCATCCACATGGATACAGAAGATATTCCCTTTTTTCCGGCCCACCATCCACTCTGGAATGTCCATCGCCTCATCCGAAACATCAAAGACCTCTTTGGGCCGGCCAGCCGGAACAAGGCCCACCAGGGGGACTCTGGACTGGCTTTCCCCAGGAGCCGGAAAGCCCGCAAGCCTCACCTCTCCTTTGACCCTTTCCAGGTAACCCTTTTTCTCCAGGCTCAGGATGTGCTTGAACACAGCCGAAGGGTTGGCGATGCTCAAGGCCTCTCCCAACTGCCTGACTGTGGGGGAATAGCCGTTCTCGAGGATAAACTCTCTGATGGCATTCAACACTTTCTTCTGTCTTTCCGTGAGACTTTTTCGGAGTTTGTTCACCATTTTGTTCACCATATATATTAATAATCCTCTTCACGGGGTTTGTCAAGAGGAAATTTAAAAAAAAGTAAAAAAAATATAAAAAAAGGGGACAGGTCTTTATGCTCAGTAATTAAGTAACTTTATTAATGATACTGAGGATAAAAGTGTCATTGCGAGCGAAGCGTGGCAATCCTTTCCTAATTGTCATTGCGAGGAGCGAAGCGACGTGGCAATCCCTTTAGATGGAAAATTCTCTTTCATAAGAGATTGTTTCACTCCGTTCGCAATGACATCATGAAAACGTTACCGAATTATTGAGCGAGTACAACAGGCTACTTTTTCAGTGGGGACTGTCCCTTTCAGTCCATATATTTCAGAAAGAGAGGGACTGTCCCCCTTATTGAAGAAAAAGTAGCCTGTCCCCTTTTTTGTTTTTATATGTCCCCTTTTTTTGTTTTTATATTTTCCAGCCGCCGGCGACGACGAGATTCGTTCCGGTGATAAAATCCGCCTCTTCCGAGACCAAGAACAGCACAGCGTGAGAAACATCCTTGAACTTGCCCAGTCTCCCCCGGGGGATATCCCTGCTCTCAGGAAGAATCCCGCCTTTCATCAAGCCCGGAGAAACCATGTTGACCGTGATCCCGGCGGATGCCTCTGAAGCCGCCACTGAACGTGTCAGGATCAAGAGCCCTGTTTTGGCGATGGCATAGGGAGTGATTGTCGAAAAGGCGGCCAGCTGTTCCACCCGGCTGTAACCCAGATTGACAATCCTCCCCCACTCTCTTTTTCTCATACTGGGGAGAACAGCCTTGAGACAGTAGAGGGCGCTCAACAGATTGGCGCGAAGAACGAGTTCCCACTCGAAGGATGTCACTTTTTCCCAGGGTTTGACAAGAATCGGGCCGAAATTGTTGACTAGAATGTCAACTCCTCCGAATTTCTCTTCGACATTCCTGATCAACGAGATGGCTTCTTTTTCTTTGGTCAGGTCTGCCCGAAAGCTCTCGCTGAGCTTTCCTTTCTCCTTAATTCTATCCACCACTTTCTCAGCAGCCTGCGTGTTGTTCATATAATGGACAGCCACGCCTGAGCAGATTTCCGACAACCTTATAGCAATATCCCGCCCGATTCCTTTACTGCTCCCTGTGACCAGAGCGATTCTTTTATCCATCCGCATTCTACTCCTGCTTTTCTGGTTTTGCCATTATAGTACATTCCGGCTGGAGAAAAAACCATATCTTTGATTGATGTGATTCGTGGCTCAAATTGAAGAGAACTGTTTTCTCTGATTTGCGCGGCCAAAAATTGGGCCATCTACATGCCTCGTATCTCCTCAATTCAACCTATTCTCCTTTGTTTCCACTTCGTGATGTTATATTATATACCGCATCTAATCCGTCTGGATTAAAAATTTCTGATGAAACCAAAAAATTCAACTCCATTTAGAAACCTCTGAGGAGCTACCCTGGGAAGGAGAAAGGCCATGAAATTGATCATAGAAGTCGCGGAAATAGAAGGCAAATGCCCTGTGTATAGAATGGGCGATAGGATTATTCTCGACGACGGCTACAAGGTTAATTTGAGAGAGACTGACAATATCTGCATGCATTCACTGAGCTCTATCCTCCCCTATTATAATTCTCTCTCTAAAGGAGTGAGCCCCCAGGAATTGGGCCTGGCAAAAGAGGGAAATGATGCGTATGTCCAATGCCTGGACCCAAAAAAATACACGGGCGGAGGCACTGTGACATTCAAAATCAGCAAGGAAGACTGAGAAATAAAAGAATTTTCGATTGTGGCGAAAGGAAAAAGGGGAGGTCTCTGGCAAATCGGGCTGACTTGACTCCCCATCAAGAGTCACAGGTTTGAATTGGCTTCACCCGGAAGAAATCAATGCCAGAGCCTCCCCAGTCACACATTCTTTGTCCAATTTCCTTCACGTATTCCGTAGCTTTTTCATTTTCTGAATTATCTCGGAAAATCCTAGTGATCTAGAAATGCTGTATCGATAATCCGGCCTTCGGACGTGTAGGCCAGAAACCTCAATCGACGCATAAAATCACGGACGAGATTATACTCAAAAAGCCCGGTCTCCATTTCTGCAAGCGGCACTAAACCGGCTGATCCCAACAGGCTCACAAGCTGCTCATTCATGGCGACCCAGTATGCCCCGTATGGATCGAGAGGCGCTCCGTTAACCTTAACCGAGTAGGGATCAAGCCGGCTCAACTGGCCTTCTTTCAATCCATCGGTCGGCACGGGGTCCTTGTTTGAATCATACTCAAAAGTTAAGCCTGAAACCTGCATAGCCAATTCATCTGTGTATTCAACATGAGAAAGCGTGTATTCAAGCCCGGCCAGAATCTGCACACCGGCCAGTAAAACGCTTTTTATCTTGAATCCCAATCCAGATTCGGCATCATACCCATAAGGGACTGCCCTCAAAACATCGTTTCCGACAACTTTCCCCTTATAAATCCGGTGGGCGATAAATCCGTTCGCTTCGAGGGCAATATCGGCCGGGTATCCATTCTCCTGGACGCCAGTCTTGATCGCATCAGCCACCAGGTTTCCAAGAGGTGTATCCCGGTTAGGATCTTCTTCTTCCCATTTCTCCTCCAGATTCCATCTGGCCCGGGCTATGGGCTTTGTGTACACCGGGCCAAACCTTGGGTCTTTAAAAATGCCCAATCTGATTTTGAACAGTTCCGGAATCAGTGAGAAGTCTATCTTTGTTCGCCTCGTAATGGGATGGAGTGTGTAATCGACTAAATCGACATTCCCCTCCTCCACTTCCACTTTCAGCTCGCCCAGATACTTTCCGAATTCACCGGCCTGAACGATGATTTTCCCGTTGACGACTTCTGGCTCAAAAAGCGCGTCGTGGGAATGCCCGCCCACAATAATATCGATTCCCGGGACTTGCTGTGCCAATCCCATAACATCGGCCGTCTTTCCCAAATGAGAGAGCACAACAACAACATCCACACCTTCTTCACTCCTTAACTTATCGGAGGCTTCTCCGGCGGCCTGAACCGGATCCGTGAGAATCGCATTGACTTCAGCCGAGTAATTGTAGGGATCCGTTGTCACCACCCCCACAATTCCGACCTTCACTCCCCCGGCAAACATCACCCTATACGGCTCCACGAACGACCTGAGCGGGTGGGTTTCACCCGCCCTCTCCCAGTTAATGTTGGCCAAAAGCAGGGGAAGCGTTATTGGCTTTCCGCCCGTCACATATCCTCCGAGAATGGCGGCCAGAGTATCGATTCCCAGGTCGAATTCGTGATTTCCGATGGCCATGGCATCATACAGCTCTTCCATGATGTCCAGTTCCGCATAACCGAGATATTTGTTGAAGGCAAACGTCCCCACAAACACATCTCCGGCATGGAGAGTCAGAACATTTTCATTCTTCCTCTTCAACTCTTTGATCAGAGCAGACATCCTGGCAATCCCCCCATAATTGTTATGCGGACCGAAGGAATACAGATGGGAATGCGTATCATTCGTATGGAGGATGGTGAACTGCTCTCCTGAACCTGGCCACGGCATAGAAAGAAGAATAAGGAAAGAAGCCATTACAGTCAAATATTGTCTAAGCATTTGAACCTCCTTGTTTTGATATTTTCCATTTGACGACAAGAATCCTTATTTCATTTCCACCTCCTTTGTTCATTATTCTCACTTAGTGATCTCTTTCGTTTTCATTGTCTTCCATGTATCTCATGCTCTTGCTCCAGGGAAAATAGAGCACGAAATCCCCTTTGAAACCTTCACGTTTCAGCCGGTTATAGAAACGCTTATCCTGTTTCGACCATCTTGTTGGAGTCGGATGATTGTGGATGATCAATTCAATGGTATCGAAATCATGAGATATGCTCTTTAAGTAGTACCCGATTTCTCCGATTGAGCTGCGAACCTGATTCGCCAATTGATTGGTCACGGTGATGGCCTTTCCATCGTTTGTGATAATGGCAAGGGTCTCAAAAGGCTCTGTAAAAATCTTTTCGATGGCTGGAGCCTTTTCATGAATCGTGACTATAGTCGGGATCTCACTTTGAGTGAAAGAGGACACAGGAACGGACATTATGATGGCTAAGACCGTAATTCTTTTCATTCTTGACCTCCTTCTTTCTGGATTGTGTGTCTGACTCATGATCTTTTGTTCCTCCTAACGCCTTATCTATCTCTAATTTAGTTTTTTCTTTGACTCGAGTTGTCATTGAATTGTTAAAAGTTTGTTAAAAGTTTGTTAAAGCTCCAAGATTCCTCTCCCTTCTTGCCGCACACAGACCAATAATGCTTCTAAGCATTCTGAAAAAGGGATTTTGCAAAAGAAACGGCTAAAGAAAAATCACGATATTTTTTATGGAAATAAGAGAAAAAAACTGATAGAATGGCAGCAATGAGGGTAGCGGAGCAAAAAACAAAGTCGAATCTTACTTTTAATAGATGTCTATTCTTATTGTTTTTAAGGATAAATCATTCGCCTCTTCAAAGAATTCCCATTTATCCTGGGGGAGAAACGTCATAGAGAATGAGGGCTTTTATATAAGAGGTCAAACATGGATGAAAAAAGGAAATATCCCAGATTGGGAACGATATGGGACGTGGACTATAAAATAGTCACCTCAGAGGAATTCAGCAAAAATCCGCTCCAGAGTTTCACGGTCAACATCAGCGGAGGAGGCATCTGTTTTGAGGCTAAAGAGGCCATTCCCGATGGGACTATTCTGACTCTCGAGATGAAGTCACCAGTATTTCCTTCCGCGATCATCGCTCTAGCCAAAGCTGTCTGGTGCAAGAAGAATCCCGAGAAAGGCAAATACGAAGTGGGAGTTGAATTCTGGTGGACAGGCTGGAAGGACAAAAATGTTCAAGAGGCAGTGGCGGCATACATAAGTCAACACATCCATTAAGGAGAAAAGAGAAAGGATAGATACGAAGGGGGGATTTATTTATTCTAAGCAGGGCTAAAACCCAAAGCGGCATTATAAACGAGATGTGATACTCTTTCTCGATTGGAGTATTTGATGTCTGAAAGTTATTCACAGTCTGAGATCCTCCCTTCAGCTCACAAAAAGTCCGAGTTCTGTCCATCTCGCTCAGATTTAAGAATTTTTCCAAACTTATTAATTCTGATATAATAAGGATTCTATGGCAGATCAGGGGGTAAGAAAACCTGGGGGAAAAGAAAGAAGAAAGTACCCCAGGTTCGAATGTTCGCTTCAATCGGAAGTGTTGGATTTTGAGGGAAAAAGCCATTTAATCGAGAATGCCAAGATCCTTGACTTTTCTCGCTATGGTTTAAAACTCGGCATAGATTTCACTGTTCCCCATCCCGGATCTGAAATGACTCTAAAAGTCATCATCCCCGAAAAACAGATCGTCACTATTGTGTCCGGAGAGGTAATCTGGACCAAATATTATAAAAATAGAATGAAAGTCGGCCTGAAACTGAAGGACATGGATAAAAGAGACAAGGAAAACGTTCTTGGATGGGTCTACTCGAAATGGATGGAAAAAAAGGAAAAAAGAAAAAAGAAAAAGACCCAAAAATAAAGGAAACCTGTTTTATCCTTTCCGATTCATTTGGCCATGCAGCCTCCTGAGTGAATCGTCCCTCCCTGGCACCTCACATATTCTTCGGTATGATTCATATAAAAGTGGGGTTTTCTGCAGAAGAGACAAATTGAGGAAAATGGAGACTCAAAAAGCATGAGAAAGAAAAACAAACTGTTTTTAATTTTAGGGCAACCTTTTCGGCATAATAGACGTCTATACGTTTGAATATGTATTTATAATAAATACTAACTTCTGGAACAAGGATGTATGAGCTGACCAGAAACGAAGAGTTGGTCCTCCTTTCCATTTGGAGACTTAAGGACAACGCCTATGGTGTCACAATCAGGGAAAACTTTAAACAAATCACCGGAAAGACATTGAACTACGGCTCTCTGTACAACACGCTCTACCTTCTCGTTCGAAGAGGACTTGTTGAATCACGAGAAAGTGAACCTCTTTCCAAACAGGGCGGACGAAGAAAAGTCCTCTATTCCCTGACTCGAGAGGGCGAGAAGGCTTTATCAAATGCCCAGAGAGTCCATAAGCTGGCCTGGGGCGATGTGCCCGACTACGCTTTTGAGAAGAAAGAATGACCGAACATACCCACAGACCTCCGAAAATTTTTCTCTGGATCCTCCGCCGGTTGACTGTCTATGAAGAGCTTTTCGCCATTTCCAGGGATTATGAGACCGAATACGCCAGAATCTGCCAATATCACGGCCGGGTATGGTCTTTCCTCTGGATTCTGTGGAACACCATTCAGGCTGGGTTCTATTATTCACAATTCATCATGAAATGGAGCACCGTCATGTTAAGAAACTATTTAAAAATCGCTTTCCGGAATGTCAAAAGACACAAAGTCTACTCTTTCATCAATATCGCCGGTTTGACTATCGGCATGACCTGCGTGGTCCTACTGCTTCTCTGGATCCAGGACGAGCTGAGCTATGATAAATTCCATGAGAAGATAGACGACATCTATCTCGTCTCTGCCCATATCAAGGAGGAAAGAGATGAGCTTCAGGTGCCGTCGGTTCCCGGATTGGGGCCTCTTTTGAAAGAGCTTTATCCTGAAGTGGAGGAATCGGCCCGTTTCCTTGCAGGATACAGGACTTTTATCCTCCGCTACAAGGATAGAACGTTCTCGGAGCCAAGAGTCTTTCCTGCAGATCCAGAAGTCCTGGAGGTGTTCACGTTTCCTTTGGTTGAAGGAGATCCAAAGACTGCGCTCAAGGATCCCTATTCTCTAGTTCTATCTGAGCGGACAGCCAAAAAATATTTCGGAACCGAAAATCCTATCGGCCAGGTCATCACCGTCAACAACCAGTTTCCGATGAAAGTGACGGGGGTGATGAAAGAAGTTCCCAGCCATTCCACATTTCGTTTTGACGTCCTGATGCCACTGGAATTCTATGTGAAACAAATCCATAAAGAGGATGACCTGAGAGGATTTTCCAACCAGAATTACTTCGTTTTCGTCCAGCTCCAGAAGGGGAAGTCATTCAATGACCTCAACCGTAAAATCAGGGAATTCGTCGTGGAAACATACAGCAGTGACGAATATGTGCCGGTCTTGCGGCCTTTTGCCCGGTTCCATCTCTACAGGCTGGGCGATGGAGGAGGAAGCATTGAACAGATCCGGCTGATCGGCTTCCTGGGTGCCTTCATCCTGCTGATCGCCTGTATCAACTTCATGAACCTGACCACGGCCCGGTCCGGAAACCGGTCGAAGGAAATCGGGATGCGCAAGGTTATCGGCGCCTTTCGCAAGGATATAGTCAAACAGTTCTATTTCGAGACGTCCCTGTTCGTCCTGATCTCGATGGGGCTGACTGTATTCCTGGCCAAACTCTTCCTCCCGGTGTTCAACACCCTTTTTCGGAAAGAGCTAACCATGGAAATTTTCCAGAATCCATCTCTCATAGTGTTTTTGATCAGCACCTCGCTGATAACCGCACTGGTGGCTGGGAGCTACCCGGCTCTGTTCATGTCCTCTTTTCAGCCACTCCGGATCATCAAGGGGCTCACAGGATCATCTTTAAAAAGAGCCGGTTTTCGAAGGGCTCTGGTCGTAGTCCAATTCAGCCTGGCTATCGGGCTTATCGCAGGGGCGACAGGGGTCTATAAACAGCTCAACTATCTCCAGACCATGGACCTGGGGTACAACATGGAGAATCTTGTGTTCTTCTCGAGCAGAGGGGAACTGCTCGAGCGGTACGAGACAGCCAAAAATGAGTTTCTCCAGATCCCTGGTGTCAAAAAGGTTTCAGCCAGTTCTGCTTATCCCACTGGCGGACGGTCGAATTCTTCAAGCTGGCAGTGGGAGGGGAAAGATCCGGAGCTCAAACCCAGCATAACAATGATGAATGTCGACTCCGATTTTCTGGAGACATTTGAAATCCCCCTTGTCCAGGGACGTTTTTTCCGCAAAGAAAACGATCATTCCGGCAATACAGGGGAAATACTGATCAATGAAAAATTGGCGGGAATCATAGGAAGGGAAAATCCGATCAATACCCGTATGTCCTATAGTGGTCGAAATCACACGGTTATCGGCATTATCAAAGACTACATCCCCAATCCAAGATGGAGGGTGGATGAGCCGCTCATCCTGCTCCAGAATCCCGAGAGATACAGGTTCATATTCTTAAAAATCCATCCGGAGAACATCCCCCAAACCCTTGCTCAAGTGAAAACCGTCTTCGAACAGTTAAACCCGGGCTTTCCTTTTGAGTATGACTTCCTGGATGCCGATTATGAAATTCAATTCAGCTTTGTCCGCAGAACACGCTCTCTAATCGCTTACCTCGCCGGATTTGCCATTTTTATCTCCTGCCTGGGGCTCTTTGGCTTGGCCTCGTTCAATGCTGAGCGCAAGACTAAAGAAATCGGAATCCGCAAGGTGCTCGGCTCTTCTGTCTCCAGGATCGTGATGCTCCTTTCAAAAGACCTGACCCGACTGGTACTTCTGGCGAATGTCATTGCCTGGCCAGTGGCCTGGTATCTCCTGAATCGGTGGCTTCAGAGTTTTCTGTACCGTACACACATCCGCTTCGATATTTTCATCTTTGCCGGAGTCATCACTTTTCTCACCGCTCTCATCACGGTCAGCTATCAATCTATCAAGGCTGCCACTGCTAATCCTGTGAATTCACTCCGGTATGAATGAACAAAAATCAGGTAAATTGTTGAAATTAAAAAAGGATAAGGGGAAGGTTGATGGTGGAGCTGATGGGATTTGAACCCACGACCTCTTGACTGCCAGTCAAGCACTCTCCCAGCTGAGCTACAGCCCCACCCAGGACAATCCATCTTACAAAAAGATTGAATTCTAGTCAAGATTGAGGGATCGCATCTTAACATTTGACATTTCTTATTTTCCTATCCAATGAATAGCGGAAAGAACTCTTTTTTAACAACGATCGTTAAAAGTGCAGAAAATTGGGAAATGTTAAATGTTAAGATGCGACCCCTTTTTACTTTTTACGGCAAAAAAAGTGGCAAAAAAGGCTAAAAATTCTGATATTTATTATAAATCCTATATTTTTTAAGAGATTTGTTTTCAATAAGGTAAAAAAATGATAAAATATCCCTGAAAAAGGATTGCAAAATGCCAGATAAAAAAAGACCAAGTCGGTCGTACCGAAGCCTCCTTTTCTGGATCGGCCTGGGAATCATCCTCATCATCCTCTACAGCCTGCTTCAATCTTCCGCAACTGTTAAAAAGGAAGTTGTTTTCAGCGATTTCATAATAGATGTCGAAGGAGACAAAGTCGCTGAGGTCACGATTGCCGGAAATCAGATCAGAGGCAAATACGTCGATGGGACTTCTTTTAAAACAATTACTCCTCCACAATACGACGACCTCGTCAAGATCCTCCGCGAACACAATGTTATCATCGATGTCAAGGATACCACTCGAAGTCCATGGCTCTCCAGTTTATTCATGTGGTTTCCGATTCTCATACTCATCTTTTTCTGGATATTCTTCATGCGCCAGATGCAGGCCGGAGGCAACAAAGCCCTCTCCTTCGGGAAAAGCCGGGCCAAGCTTTTTTCCGGACTGCAGAAAAAAATCACATTCAAGGATGTGGCGGGAGTGGAAGAAGCCAAGGAAGAACTCCAAGAAATCATCGGATTCTTGAAAGACCCTAAGAAATTCCAAAAACTGGGAGGACGTATCCCTAAAGGTGTCATCCTGGTCGGAGCACCGGGAACCGGCAAAACCCTCCTGGCCCGAGCAGTCGCCGGAGAAGCCGATGTGCCGTTTTTCTCGATTAGCGGCTCTGACTTTGTGGAGATGTTCGTCGGAGTCGGTGCATCCCGCGTGAGAGACCTGTTCGAACAGGGGAAAAAACAAGCGCCTTGCCTGATTTTCATCGATGAGATTGACGCAGTCGGACGACAGAGAGGCGCGGGTCTCGGCGGAGGACATGATGAGCGGGAACAAACTCTGAACCAGCTTCTGGTGGAGATGGATGGCTTTGACTCCAACGAAGGTATAATCCTTATCGCCGCCACAAACAGACCTGACATTCTGGACATGGCTCTTCTCCGGCCTGGAAGATTTGACCGGAGAATCGTCGTCAACATGCCGGATGTTAAAGGAAGAGAGGACATCCTGAAGGTTCATGTGAAGAATATCCCTCTGGCCAAAGATGTGGATTTGAAGGTTATCGGCCGCTCCACTCCGGGTTTCTCAGGGGCTGACCTGGCCAATGTCGTCAACGAGGCCGCTCTTCTCGCCGCGCGCAAAAGCCAGAATCAGGTCACCATGAGAGATTTCGAGAGTGCCAAAGATAAGGTTCTCATGGGTGTGGAACGAAAGAGCATGATCATCAGCGACGAGGAGAAAAAAAGCACATCCTATCACGAGGCGGGCCATGCCCTGGTCGCGGCGCTCCTTCCGGAAGCCGACCCCATCCACAAAGTGACCATCATCCCCAGGGGACTGGCTCTTGGGACTACGCAGCAGCTGCCTCTCGATGACCGTTACACTTACTCCAAAACCTATCTGGAAGCGCAGCTCTCTGTGCTTATGGCTGGCCGAGTCGCCGAAAAGCTGTTCCTCGGAAAAACCACCACCGGAGCCGCGAACGACTTTGAAAAATCCACAGAAATCGCCCGCAAGATGGTCTGTCAGTGGGGAATGTCTGACCTCGGACCGCTCACATTCGGCGAGCGGGACGATTTAATCTTCCTCGGCAAAGACCTGGCCATGCATAAGAACTTCAGCGAAAAAACCGCAGAAATGATAGATGCTGAAGTCAAAAAAATTATAAATAGAAACTACAACAGGACAAAAGAGCTGTTAGAAAAGAACAAAGATAAACTACTCAGGGTGGCCAAGGCTCTCCTGGA
>JASFPJ010000048.1:0-14911 GCA_050116035.1 Candidatus Aminicenantota bacterium
TGAAACAGGCAAAACCGATCGTCAGTCCTGAAATATTGAGGATGGAATACCCTTTGTGTCTTTTGATGTTTCTTAAGGCGATTTTTAAATAGTTTTTAAGCATGGTGGCACTTCCAAAAAAATCATCAATGATTAAAATCGGTATCGTTCTAAAAATATCTCTCAGATACCAGAACAATGCTGAAATACGTCCTCTGTCTTTGAACTCACGGACATATCTTTCTTCAATTCCTTCTATCAGAAATCGTCTCTCTTCAGAAGGCAGAATTTTCTTTAGTATCCATTGACCCAGTCTGGGTGGTCTGGCTTTATTTGTCCTCATTGGCCTTCCAGCCATTCCTTAGTGAGATTATCAAAGCCTTTCCACATTTGATTCTGCAGTTGCCGAATATCTTTTAAAGCCAATACTCCCTTCTTCGTTAATTTATAGTACTTTTTTGCTCTTCCGCCTCTTAATGAGGATGATTCACCAATATAGCTTTCCAGATACCTGTACTTGATGAGTCTATTCAGAGCGACATAGAGTGCGCCAAAGGACATATTTTTTCTCGTGATATGCTCCAATTGGTCTTTGATCGAAACGATATACGCATCATCTTTTAATTTTAGAATGGTGAGTAATACGTTTTCTTCCAGTTTCGTTAAGACTCTCATGATTATCCTATTTCAGCCTCATATATTTCTAAATTAGAAACATTATATCAAAATAAGCATAATAGTCAAGACTATTCCAAATGACAAATAAAGATACAGTCGATACAAGGGACTTAAAATTCCTTGGGGGTGCTCAAACGTGCGGGTTCGAGTTTGGCCCTCGGCACTTTTGCCTGTATTTAATTCCTTAGAATGGAGTTAATCACCTCTACTAAGATAAACTCAGCCGAAATAAGCGGAAACAGACATTTTTGTCTGGTTTGGCAAGCTAATGTTCCCAATTTTTCTTCAGGGCTTAAATGAATTGCAGAGACACGCCGGACTCAAGATCCGCTCGGTGAACAATCTTGACTGGTTTGTATAGCGAATAAGATGATACAGCTCCTTGGGATGTTCATTCATACCGTAGCGAATCCACCGGATTGGCTATAGCGGCTTTGATAGATTGGTAGCTGACGGTTAAAAGAGCAATAGTTAATGCCATCAGACCGGAAAGAATGAAAATCCAGACACTCAAACTAATCCGGTAGGCAAAGTTGTTTAACCATTTCTTCATCAATAAGTAAACAATTGGCCAGGCAGCAACGATGGAAAATAATACTATATTAATTAAATCTTTAGTGAGCATAAACATAATATGAGATCCAGAAGCTCCCAACAATTTTCTTATTCCTATCTCTCTTGTCCTCCGCGCAATTGAAAAAGACGTCAGGCTAAACATCCCAACACTTGAGATTAACAACACAAGAAGAGTTCCGTATCGAACAAGGAGACCGAGCAGTTGCTCATTTTTGTACAAACGATCAAGCTCTTCATCCAGGAAGGCGTAATCAAAGGATTCCCCAGGGAGAATTTCTTTGATTTTACTCTTGATAAAACTGAGTGCTTCGGCAATATGGCCTTTCTGGAGTCTGATATATACATTTCTTCCACCTCCAAGCTCTAAGAGCATAGGCCGGATTTTCTTATGGAGGGATTCTGTATGATAATCTTTGATAACTCCGATGATAATTTTTTTTCGCGCGTTAGGAGAGCCTGGAACGAATATGAATTCTTTCCCCAAAGGCTCATTTATTTCCATGATACGAACAGCTGTTTCATTCAAAATCACGGCATTGGTAGAATCGCTCGAAAATTTGTGAGAAAAGAAGCGTCCCTCTGCCATCTCCAAGTTTAATGTTTTCAGAAAATCATAATCGACCCAGTTCTGTCCGATTAAGCCTTCAATTTCTTTGGTTTTCCCAGACCAGGAGAACGCAGAAGAAAAATCTGAAGTTCCCCAAGTATCCATGCGAAACCTCGATGAAGCAATACACAGTACCTGTGGATGGTTTGATAGTTCCTGCTTAATTGTGGATGCTTTTTCAATAAATTCTCTAGTGGCTTTAAAAACAAGGATGTTTTCCTTGTCAAAGCCCAGGTCTTTATTACGCAAATGATGCAATTGTTGATTAATAAAAAGAATACAACCGATAAATCCTACAGAAAGAGCAAATTGAATGATAACCAGGGTCTTTCTGAATAAAGAGCTCCTGCTTTTTCCTTCCGTAATCTTCCCTTTGCGATGATGTAGCTTAAAAAACGGAATATTCCCTTTCAGGAGAGGAACTGGATGAAAAGAAGAGAGGAAAAAAGCTGGATAGCTCCCGGAAACAACTCCCGTGAACAACGCAATTCCAATCATGCTCAAAAAAAGATTTGGAGTGTATTTGAAATCGATCTGTGTGCCTAGCATCGAATTGAGTGAAGGAAGGAATTGTACTATAATGAACGCAGCCAAAAGTAAAGACAGAAGCGATAGAATCATCGATTCACATAAAAACTGCGTTACTAGCTGAAAACGGGAAGATCCGATCACTTTTTTTATACCAATCTCTTTAAACCGCTGCTCTGACTGGGCTGTCGACAGATTCATGAAATTTATACATGCAATAAGCAGTACAAGAAGAGCCATCATAGAAAAGATATAAACATAAGTGATGCGCCCTCCTCCTCCGAGTGCATGAAGGTGAACACGCTTAATAGGCTGTAAATGAAGATTAAGGTTGCTGTCATATTTATGTGCTTTTAATACACCAGAGACTTTCTTGTTGACTAACTCAGGGACAATATTTTTCTCGAGCAATACATAAGCAAAGACATTCTTATTTCTCCAAGTATTCATCCAGTCATACAGGATTTCAACCGGCACTAAAAAATCAAACTGAAGATGTGAATTCTGAGGGATGTCTTTCAGGATTCCTGTGACTGTAAGTGGAATGTCATCAGAATATCCACTGTTATAGGAAACAGTTTTTCCTATCGGATCATCCTGGCCGAAAAGCTTAGCTGCCAGATTTTTTGTGATAACGACGGAATTCGGGACTGAAAGAGCTGTTTTTGGCTCTCCCTTCTCAAATGGAAAAGAAAACATGCTGAAAAAGGAGGGATTTATATAACTTCCTATGCAGGAAAAACTTTTTTTGTTGAAAGCAATCTTCATTTCCCAGGATTTAAAACTCGTTGCATTATTAATTTCTGGAAAATGCTCCCTTAAGTAAGCGGCCAAAGGACCCGGGAGATTCCTTCCATGCTCTTCTCCATCATCAGATGAGTATACAACCCGGTATAGACGGTCTGCATTTTTATGGAACCGGTCATAACTCAGCTCATGCTGAACCCAAAGCATTATTATTAAAGAACAAGCCAGGCCAATAGATAAGCCAGAAATGTTAATAAAAGAATGAATCACATTTTTTCTTATATTTCTCAGGGTGATCTTAATATAGTTTTTAAACATGATGAACCTCCAAGCAATATTCATCCGGAATACTCCAAAGCATAATTTGAGGATTTGGAACCAGAGCCATACCTTTGCCTGAAAGGAACCGCACTCTTCCCCCAATTCAGCGTAGGCCTCTTCCAGATCACCAGACCTCTCAAGGTAGTAATCCTGGGAATAGAGAAACGTAAGAATCCGCTCAGCCAGTTGAGGGACAGCGGGAGAGGTCCTTTTCACTTCCCATTCTCCGAGGAAATCTTAGGGATACCAGCCCATACCTGTTCATGAGCCTTTTTGAGCTTCTGTAGATTTCGCAGGCCGTCCGGAGTGACTTCGTAATAGAATTTGCTTTTCCCACCTCGTTTGGCAGTCGGATCGCCCTTTATTCTCCTGACTAATTGTTTTCGGACAAGATTATCTAAAGGCTGGTATATGGAAGCAAAGGACCACTTGTCGCCCATATCCTGGTAGATCTGCTTCCGGATGCTCACACCGTAAGCATTGTCTTTAAGCTTAAGGACGGTCAGGAGGATGACCTCTTCATTGCGGGTGATGAATTTTGGCATGATTTTCTCCAATTAATATCCGTTATGGATATTAATATAATATATACGCAGTTTTTTGTCAAAATGTTTACAATATTGTTATCTGCGATGGATAAAAATTATGGAGAGTTACTCGTTTGTAGATGCAAAGGACTTAAAATCCCACGGAGTTGTGCCTCTGTGCGGGTTCGAGTCCCGCCCCTGGCGCTCTTTTTACACTTGACTTCCGCATGATGAAATAATCACAGTAACCAAACTAAATTCAGCCAAAACAAGCGTAAACAAACAAA
Source organism: Candidatus Aminicenantota bacterium (assembly GCA_050116035.1). Classification (GTDB taxonomy): domain Bacteria; phylum Acidobacteriota; class Aminicenantia; order Aminicenantales; family Aminicenantaceae; genus SOIA01. The sequence continues at coordinate 4,251 of JASFPJ010000048.1, forward strand.
GATGGCTTATTTTGGCATGTTTACATCCCTGGTTTGTTCTTGGAATAATAGTCACAATGTGTTGATCATTATCAGCTTAAGGAGTTTCTAGAGCTAAGGCAAGATAAGAAGGCTGCGTGTACCGAAAAAGATCGAAGAAGACCATCGGAAGATTCAGAAATGAGCTAAAGACAGCTCGTATGATATCGCACAAGAATGTCTGCCACATGTTTGATTCAGGCGAGTCAGATGTTTTCTCCTTGACAGAAAAATGTCTGCTGTGTAAATTAGTCGAAAAATCCATGTCGAGTTTTCGCATGTTATCCAAAGTAGAAATTTTTGACAGGGGAAGTGTATAAGGTTTTTCAAAAATCAAGATTGGAAAGGATGTGAGTTATGACTCATAAACGCTTAATCAAGAGACGTGAATTTCTTAAACTGTCATCGGCTGCAGTTGTTGCCGGGCTGACAGATAGAATAACTGGCAAGCCGTGGACTGACAGCGGGTTTACGATAGAAGAAGCCGCACATAAAGTGGGAAGGCTTCCCCGCCGGAAGCTGGGCTACAGCGGCCGAGAAGTCTCCATTTTGATAGGGGCTGGTGATCTTGCTGAGGCTCCCACCGAAGCAGGAATTTTATGCGGTATGAACTACTGGCATAAGACTAACCGGTGGATGCAGAGCGGAGCGCCGGATTCTATCCTTAAGGACCGGGAAGCTCACTACTGCCAGGTAACAGTGGACCGGGTAGGGGGAGGTCGCCATACAGGCCGCATCGATGAGGACGAACATTATGCATTTGTTAAAGAAGCTTTGAAGAGGACAGGTCTCGGTTATTTTGACGATATGCAGTTTCACTTTGGCTACCACAGTACGGACGAGCTCAAAAAAGAAAGGGGTTTTGTTCGCGCTTTTGAACGACTGAAAAAGGAAGGACTGGTGAAGCATCTCTGTCTTTCACAGCATGGTTATGCCGGTGATTCCAGAGTGCCGGGTGGACAGAGTGCAGCAGAGGTTTTGACCGCGGTGGTTGAGGACGGTCTCTATGAACACGCCCAATTCATGTATTCATACGGTGCTGACCCAGAGATTGACCGGTTCATAGAATTTGCCCGAAAAAAAGGCTTTGGCACCATAGCCATGAAGACCGCGCGGGGCATCGGACGAATGAAACAGGATCAGGCATTTATGGACAGGCTGCCTGCGGGTGTATCCCCTCACAATGCGCTCGTGCGTTGGCTGACCACACGTACCAAGCTTGACGCTGCAGTCATTCGCGTCAGAAACCTTGAAGAATTTGTGGAGACATATTCAGGCGCTGGAAGGGAGCTTCGTGTCCAGGACGTACGGGCAATCGAGATGATGATATCTCAGGCTGACAGGACAGCGTGCCGCCTGTGCACAGAATGTCAACCTCACTGCCCTCAGCAGGTGCCCATAGCTGAAATCCTGCGCTTCGAGCGTTATGCCTTGGATGACAATGACTGGAATAAGGCCAGAAAGCTTTACGCAGAACTTCCCCGCACGGGTGATATGTGTGTCAATTGCAAAACCTGTATTACGCACTGCCCGCAGGGCCTTAGGATTCCCGATAAACTCGCAAAAGCCCATACTCTTCTAAGCTAAGTGCAGCAAAATTATTTGGTACAACGAATACAAATAAGCCTGGTATGCTCTGGCATATAGGGCGCCAAGAATGACCGGCTCATTTTCGGTGTGATAGGCTTATTTATCGTCAGAGGATATGCATGAGAAATTTATAAGGCTTTCAGATTCAAAAAGGAATTTTAGGCAAATTTATTCATAACAAAAGGATATGAAATGAAAAAAATTGAAGAAAAATTTCTTGAAATCAGGAGATTTTGCGAAAAAAATACAAACCCGGAAATCGAAAAAAAGTACTCCCGCTATTTTACTGAAGGGTATGATGCCTATGGCCTTGACCAGAAAACGTATGAATCTCAACGGGATAAATGGCTGGAACAATGGAAGGACGATCTCACACTGAACGATTTTTTACTATTGGGGGATAGGCTGATCTCTACCGGTAAATATGAGGAAGCCAGTTTTGCGATAAGTTTTATTTACTCCAATAAAGATAAGCTGACTGCTGAAACATTCGACAAATTGGGCAGTTGGTTAGAGAAGGGGATCATAAATTGGGCGCATACGGATGTTCTTTGTGGCAAAGCTTTATCCTATTTTTTCACTCATCAAATCATTGAACTCGAATCCTTAAAAGAATGGACTGAATCTGCGTCGAAATGGAAAAGACGTTCTGTGCCGGTCATTTTGATTGATGTATTGAAGATGGATATCCCGCTCAAAAAATTATTCAGTATCATTGAACCCCTGATGTTAGACACTGAGAAATTTGTGCAAAAGGGCCTGGGATGGTTTTTGAGGGAAGCCTGGAAAATCTATCCTGAAGAAACAGAAGATTTTCTGCTGAAATGGAAAGACACATGCGGCCGGATAATCATTCAATACGCCACGGAGAAGATGGATAAAGAGAATAGAGACAGATTCAGAAGAACCAAGAAAAAATGAAGCAGATGGTGATAGTGAAACTATAGCATTAGGCTAAATCATTCCTCCTTATAAGTTTAAATTTTGTATATCATGCTTAATAATGGTTTTTCAGTTCATAGCTAAATGATTTCGTGAATTTCTCTTAGTTTCTCCATGCATACTGAATTTTAATAAAGAACTGGTTCATTTGAGGCCGGAACAGGAGTATCGACATCAGATAGCAGAACAACGGCTGTCTCAATCCGGTCTGTTTGCTAGGTTTCATACAGAACATGAACATCTGCCTCGTTACAACTCTCAAGGTTGTTGCACAGGGAAACCATCGAGTCAAACGGGTATATTTACTTTGTTAAGAGAGAAATTGGTTGTTTGAAAATACGCCAAAATAATGAATAAAAGCAGAATCTGACACTCCACAGAGGCGCGAGTAGAAGTCTAAAGGTGAGATAGAGCGTCTGGCTTTGAATCCAAAGATTGAGGATTCACATCTTCTGGCCAGTCGATGTAGTCATTCGAGCTCCATACCAAGTTGACATTGATTTTACTGTGTGTTAATGCTTTAGAGAGGATCTATGAAGAATAATTTCAGAGGAAAAAAAATCAGTTTCAACCAAGAGTGTTAATGTATGCCCCTGAGGGAGGCTGTTAGATGTTCTTATGGGTTATTGTTTTAACTGTATTAGCGGTTTTATCCTATCTTTCAGATGTCGGTGTGCTCACGTTCTTGCAGAACATAAGAATCCCCTTCCTGAACGCCTCTATCATGAGCATTCTCCTGCTGCTCTGTGCGGCGGCCATGCTGATTAGAGTCCTGCTGAAGATAAAACAAAGAGAGAAAGAGCTGCTCGGAACGAAGATCACCGCCCTTGAGGAAGAATTGCAGGCTTTTAAAGAGAAAGTGGGATAGACAACTGAAAACAGGTTTTCAATTAAGGTATTTTATTTCTTCTTTACTTTCTTTTTCTTCGACGGGACGTCAATCGATATCCACTGGGGGAAGATCCAACTCAGAATCTCCTCCTTGACATCTTTATCCATCTTCTTTATTTTGAGACCCAATTCCATCTTATTATTGGCGTATTTATTCCAGGTGATTTCGCCGGACAAAAGCGTTGTGATTTTTTTCTCGGGAAGGTAGATCTTTATATCCACAGCCGATCCTGGTTTGAGTTTTTCAAAGTTAATGTTTAATTTTAGTCCTTCGTGGGAGAAATCTTTGACATTGACTCTCCCGGTGATGACACTTCTCCCTTCTGAATCCACGAGCTCTGCGGGAATCAGGCACTTCGCCCGGCTGTGCTTCCTTTTTTCATTATCTCCTTTGTCCATCTTGTCCCTAAATATATCATTGAAAAGAAATAATTTCAATATAATTTCAATGTGAGTTTTGAGAGGAGCTTTTTTTGGTGATGTATTGATGAAAAAAAAGGGATGTGGAAAGAAATATTGTACCATGTGAGGCACGACAAGAAGGTGTTGTTTAGATTTTTAGGCTGTTCAAACAGGACATGTTCAAGTTTTAATGACAGAGATGTTTGACTGGGGATTTTTCTTTGAGGTAAACTTTCCACCAGATAAGGAACAATTTGCCGGACAGCCTGGATTCAGGATTGAGTATTTATATCATTCCTCGTCCCTTTGAAAGCAGTGGGGAGCCGCAGGCTGAGGGCTGTTTGATTGGAGTTCTGCAGAAAAAAGTGGTGAGGATATTCTTCATGCGTGTGTGCATCCATGAGTGAAACATCCATAATAATAACAAGGGACTTGACCAAGTATTTTACTCCCTCGACCAACCTAATCGATTTTTTGCCCCGGATGTTCACAAAAAAACCTGTTGTTAAAGCAGTGGAGGGAGTGACTATCGATGTCCAGCCGGGAGAAATCTTCGCGCTTCTGGGTCCAAATGGAGCGGGGAAGACCACGTTGATCAAGATGCTGTGCACATTGATCGTCCCGACAAGGGGAGAAGCTGTAGTGGATGGACACGATATAACCAGGGATGGTGAAGCTGTGAGGAGGTCCATAGGACTGGTGACAGGAGAAGAGAGGAGTTTCTACTGGAGGCTCACAGGTAAGCAGAATTTAAAATTTTTTGGCGCTCTCCACGGCCTCAAATCGTATGAAGTGCGGAAAAAGATTGAGTCCCTTGTGGAATTGTTGGGTATGCAGGAATATATCGACACGAGATTCAATGAATATTCCACAGGGATGAAGCAGCATCTGGCTGTAGCGAGGTGTCTTCTGACCGACGCAAAAATTCTTTTTATGGATGAACCCACAAAAAGTCTTGACCATCCCAGTGCGGAGAAGCTTCGCCGATTCATAAAGGAAAGAATAGTGGGCCAGGAGAAGAAGACAGTCATGTTCACGACGCATGTCCTGAGAGAAGCGGCAAATTTTGCAGACAGAGTGGCTCTCATGGATAGGGGAGTTGTCAAAGCCTTGGGCACTCTATCCGAATTAAAAAGAAAAATAAACGTTCCCGCAGCCACGATTGAAGACATCTTTAAATATTTTATTTAGGATGAATGTGAGGAGACTCAGGTGCTCTTAACAAAAGCCGCGGCGTTCATTAAAAGAGATTTTTTAACGGAGATAAGTTATAAATCCGCCTTTTTGATGAATCTCGTCGGAGTGTTTTTTTCTGTGCTCACTTTTTTCTTCATTGCCAAGCTGTTTGGCCAAGCGGCGGCTCCCCATCTTCAAGAATATGGGGGAGATTATTTTCCGTTTGTCCTGATAGGGATTGCCTTCTCCACCTTTCTTGGTGTCGGCCTGGGGACGTCTGCAGGAGCACTCAGGCAAGAACAGATGATCGGAACGCTGGAAGCCATGCTGATCACGCCAACCCGAGCGACTTCTATCGTCATCTATCTTTCCCTCTGGAATTTCATTTACTCATCATTCAATATTCTTGTCTATCTTCTTATCGGCAGGTTCATCTTCGGTATCGAGTTTAGCCTCTCTCAGCCTCTATTGATTGTTGTCGTTTTTTTCTTGTCGATTCTTTCTTTCAGCAGTCTGGGCATCATCTCTTCCTGCTTTGTCATGGTCTTTAAGAGAGGGAACCCAGTTAACTGGATTGTTTCCAGTTCATTCGACCTTTTGGGCGGAGTGTATTATCCCATAACCATTCTTCCCGAGCCTCTTCAAATAATCTCTCATGCTCTTCCCATAACTTATGCGCTGAATGCGTTGAGGGGGATTCTTCTTGCCGGTTACTCCTTTGCCCAGGTGAGGACTGAAATCTTTGCTTTGCTCGGGTTTGCTCTGGTTTTGTTCCCACTGTCCGTCCTGCTGTTCGAGTTTGCCTTGAAATGGGCCAAAAAAGACGGCAGCTTAAGTCAATATTAGAACACCAGGGAACGTTCTCAAAAGATGAAAAAGTGAACAGACCCCTTTTTTTTGGACTGTCTCTTTTAGTCATTATTCCTAAAAAGAAGAGGGCCTGTCCCCTTTTTCATTAATGAAAGTCATTGTGAGCGAAGCGTGACAATCTCATAAGAAAATAATGAATTTCTTTGCGAAATTACTTCTTTGTTACATTTATACAATGACGATTTATTCATATGAGATTGCCACGCTTCGCTCGCATGGATAAATAATTCTAACGGGATTGTCACGCTCCCTTCGGTCGTTCGCAATGACACTATTTTAATCTGAGGAAAGAGAGTTGGAAGGCGTATTTCATTAGAGAAAAGAGGGCTTTCAATTTATCCTTTACCCGTTCAATGGAAAATTGATACAGGAAAAAACGATAAAAGTATGTTTTCAGTGGCTTGTTTTTCCTCAATCGATCGAGTATTTTTCGCTCAAGCCGCGCTATTTTCGCAGGTTTCAATTTATTTAGAATCTCCTGGCTCAATAGATCCCCATTCATCTCAGAAATGTGAAAAATCTCATTCAGAGTGGAAAGAGCATAGTAGACAGGTCTTTTCACTTGATATTGTTCACTTTCCTCAAGAAGTTTGTTCCAGTCCATTCCTCCTCTGAAGAATTGAAGGAGGTAATAGAGATCAACCAGCCATTTCCGGTGAGAATATCCTTCCTTCAACATGTGGATGGAAAGATAGATCAGCTGATGCTCCGGAGAGAGCCATAAAGCCTCTGTATCCTTGAATTCAAATGACATGGCATCCTGCCAGAATTTTTCCAAACAGAGTTGAAAAGCGTACTTCTGGAATGGGCTGGCTTCATTCACCAAGTCCCAGTGCACTTCAAGAGGTAGGGAATGGTTTGACTCTTGATAAGCAGTGAAATGATGTTGAGCATGGGTATGAAAAATCGAATAATCAAGTTGCGCCAACACTCCCGTCACCTTTTGAATGTCTTTTTTGTGAATGAGGATATCAAGATCACAGAAAGTGCGAAGCCCTATATGAGGATAGACCGTGTCGCACAGAGCCGCACCCTTTAGAAGCATGAGCGGTACCTTTTGTTTATTCAGTTTTTTTGCCAGTCGAGCCAGGTTTTCCAGATGGATGATGTTGTGAGCCGCGTTGCTTAGAAAGCGGTTTTCAAGTTTCCTGCTGATCTGATGTGGGATAGAGTCCAGGAGAGATAGTTTTTTTAGATGATAATAAACCGAGAGGGAAACTTCATTTTCCGTGAACTCCGGCCAGTTTTCGTATTTGCCGAGTATTTTTTCTAGTTCTTTCTTTTTATCGCTGTTTTCTCTGGCAAGAGTCGAAAGAGAAATCAGTGAATCTTCCCTCGAGGCTATCAAAGTTTTTACCCTTATAGCGATATACAAATAAAAAATCAGACAAACGCTATACTTTCAGGCATTGAGCGGCTGTTTGGAGGCTTGGGGCTCCGGGACACGAGTGAGGATTGACTCTGCACGTTTGAGAGAACATGGTCAATTTTTCAACTTTCATCTTGGGTTTCTTGTAGGCTTTTTTCTTTTTCATTTGAGGACCTCCTTCATGATTTTTGTCTGACGACAGTGTTCAGGAGATATTCCGAGAAAATCTCCTTTTTCTAGAAAGGCCAAGCCAGGGCAGCGGGTACACAGAGAGCTATCTTCGCAGCGGAAACAGTCTTCGAATTCGCTACCGTCGAGAGAACGGAAAAGAGAGAGTCTTTCTGAATTTTCGATAATTTCCTCAAGATTCTCTTTTCTCAAATCTCCGACTTCCCAGGGGAAACCGAGACAGGGATAGACCTTGCCCTGGCTGTTGATGCTGATATCTGTTCTTCCGGCCTGACAGATCAACGGATCAGAGTCTGTTTCAGGACAGAGGACATTTATTGACTGAGGATTGAGTGTTTCCCTGAAATAATGAGCCAGCTCTTCATCAGTGAGACGGTACCTGAGAGGTTCTTTTCCAGAGTCATTCTTTGGATAGACAAGCGGAGTACTGGCCAGTTGAGCATCCATCTTATCAGCCAGCTCTTTTATTTTCATGAATTCCAAGAGGTTGTTTCTGATTATGGTGCTCATCAAGAAAACTTTTATGTTTTTTTCTCTTAACAGTTTGACAGCCTGGAGTGTTTTTTTCAGGGAACCCTGGACCTGAGTGATCCCGTCATGCACTTCAGGTGTTGCCCCAAGAAGGCTGATATCCACACGGTAGAAACTCAATACGGCTATTTGGTCAGCCGTTTTTTCATCGATAAGAGTCCCGTTAGTCTTTAAGTTTATGGCAAAGCCCAAGTCATGGGCGTGTTGGGCGATTTCCCAGAAATCTTTTTTCAGCAAAGGTTCCCCTCCGGTGAGAGAGAGAAAAAGCGAACCCAGACCAGCGAGCTGGTCAAGATAATTTTTTATCTCTTCTGTGGACAGCTCATCTTTATCCGAATGATCGAGATAGCAGAATTTGCAGCGCAGGTTGCAGCGAGAAGTGATTTCTATGGAAGAGAAGAAGGGGATATGCTTCTCTTCTAACTTCTCTGAAAGTTTTTCTGGTAGCATCGGTTAAATTCCTCGAATTCTCCTTTGTGAGGAGTCTGGTAGGGAATAATTTTTAAGGTGGCTCCGTGATTATTTGCCAGTCTTTCCATTTCAGGTATCTCATCCTGGTTGTCACTAAGTTTAGTCGTGGATAGAACCACATCCAGTCCTTTTTCTTTCATGATTTTCAGGGCATGAACGGTCTTTTCAAACGAACCTTTGACACCCGTCAGGGAATCATGAGTCTGGGCATTTCCGCCCAACACGGTTAGAGAGACCTGTAAGAAATTGAAATTTTTCAATCTTTCTCCAAATTCAGGAGTGATCAAGGTGCCGTTTGTGTGGAGTATGAGAGCGAAATTTTTCTGGTTGGCATAGGAGACAATTTTCCAAAAATCTTTGTGTATCAGGGGCTCTCCACCAGTCAAATGAAGAAAGAGCGTCCCTTTTTTCGCAAGAGAGTCAAGGTGCTCTTTGACATCGTTCAGGGAGAGTGTGCCGTTTGGAGGTAAATAAGGGCGGCAGTGAAGGCAGTGGAGATTGCATTCCCAGGTCAGGATCAATGATTCATGAAGCGCGGAGAGGTCCGATCCTTCAGGCCAATTCATCCTCGGGGGTGTTTTTTTCTTTTTTTCCAAGAGTTCTTTTTGTTCAATCTCTTTGTCCAGCCATACATGGAGAGGGAACTCGAGTTCGCAGCATGAGACTTTCTGGGCCAATTCGGTGACTCTTTCCAGAACTCCCCCAACGGTTTCTGGATGCATCGTGGAAAACAAGCAGTTGGCGAGGAGCTTTTTTGCTGCGACCTGGGATTTGAGTCTTTTGGATTTGATGGCCTTCCCCTTTTTAGGAAAAATGATTTTTTTGATTTTTTTCTTTTTGTTTTGCGCGTTTGGGTGAGGGATGCTCCACATGAAGAAATCATTTCCTGTTTTCTTCACAGCCACCCATTCCTCAGCAAAGGGGGAGTAGTTCTTCATCTGTTTGAGCATTGTGCTTTTCCCGGCGTTGGCCGGACCGGGGAAGAGATAGCCGTCGTGGTTTTTGTAAGCTGCACTGGCGTGAAGGATGATTCCTCCTGATTTTTCGAGAAAGAGAGCCAAGCAGAGAAGGACCGAATGAATCAGTTTGGATTTGTTCGCGAAATCACAGATCGTGCAGCGCCTCTCACCCAGGTCGATAATTCCCAGATTGACTGTAGGATTCTTATCTGGAAGAATATGGAATTTCCCTTGAGCAAAGGAGAGACTGGGCATAGACTGGCGAGAAAGAGAGGCTTCATTCTCCTCTATTTCTATAATCAAGTCGGTTCTTTTTTGTCTAGATAGAAAATCCCTGAATTTTGACTGTAAATACGTGCGGGTGGGATTATTTTCCGCCCGGATTTCTGCGCAAAGGCCAGCGACTTTGACTTTTAAAGTTTTGGTCATTTTGCCAATCTTTTTATTTCGTTTTCTCTATGACCAAATTTATATCCGAGAGCGACTTTATGAATTCTAAAGTGTCTTTTTCTGACTGCTCTCTCTCGACGTCAAAATCCTTCTGGATATGGTCAATGATTTCTGAGATTTTCCTTTTGCCATCGATAATCCGCCAGATTTCAGCCGCGACCTCATTAAGGTGGATGACTTCACCTGAATCGACTTTAACGAGAATGGCCTCCCCCTCGATTATCCGCCAGGGAACTCTTTCGTTTTTGTAAATGATTGTATCCAGAGGATGCATAGGATTCTCCTATTCAGGGATATTTGAAAATAAATGTGTAATCGCTCACAATTTTTTCCTCTCCCACACTCACCCAGCAGTGACCTTCCATTTTTTCCGTATTCTTCTTTGCAGAGAAATTGATGTGGGCATTTATGCCGTTTTGCCGGAGAAGATTACAGAGAAGCAGAGATGAAGAGAGGCAAGAGTCTTTAAAGCCCATTCGTCTGCGGAGATGCAAACACAGGTTAACATACCTCACAATTTTTTCCTTTTCTTTTGCATTCTTTCTTTGTCTGGGGTTGGCCAGGGATATGAATGAGTTGTTTTGAGAGAGCGAGACCTTCAAAGACGTAAAAAATGTACGCCAAAGCAGAGGAAAGTCTTTGTAATCCTTCAGCTCCCTTATTTTTTCTTTCCAAACCATGATCTTAGATGAGGGTGTTTTGGTTGCTTTTACTACCTAAATTCTATTTAAATATGCAAAAAAAAACAACTTCACAAGAACAGGCGAGTCGATTTTTTCAGTGATTAGCCCTGGAATGGCTTC
>JASFPJ010000049.1:0-14795 GCA_050116035.1 Candidatus Aminicenantota bacterium
GCCCGTCCCGATTGGCACAACTGCAGTTTTTGTGACTTCAGGATGATCTGCCCCTCATCTTATGCGTATTGAGAAAGATGTTATTGCAAGGAGCGAAGCGAAAAGGCAATCTCACTAAGATAGACGGAAGAAATTGGGGACACAGAAGAAATTGGGGACAGTCCCCAATTTCGTTGTGTCATTGCGAGCGAAGTGCGGCAATCTCTTAAGAAAAAATATATTTCTTTTTATGAGGCAAAGCCTGTTCCGAGCAGAGCGAAGGAATCCCACCAACCCTCGTAATGACACAACAATGAGATGGCTTCACTGAGTTCGCAATGACATTTTAACTTTGTCATAGACAGGCGAGTGAATGGAGAGTTGCTATCCCTCTTTTTCACTCAATGGTGAACCAGAAAGGCATGAGCGCCAAATTTTTCTCGCTTCCCAGCATTTGAAACACGGAAAGTATTTTTTCCAGTTCGGGATGAAGACTGGTTTGCGTCGAAGCGAGCCATCTTCCCATTAAGATTTCCCAGAGTGAGATTTTTTTTGGCCAGATAACAAGCCTGACTCCTTCCTCAGCCGGGATGCCTGCAAGTTCCTTAGCCAGCTCAATCGATCGCGATAAACCCCCGAGCTCATCCACCAGGCCGTGTTCTTTAGCTTGGCTTCCTGTCCAGACTCGTCCTTTCCCGATCCTGTCGACTTCCTCCTTGCTCATGTTCCTTCCTTCCGCGACTTTAGTGAGAAATTGATCATAAATCCACAGAATCTCTTTTTTAAGGAGGTCTCTTTCTTCAGAAGTAAAACCTCTATGCGTCGAGTATATATCAGCTCTTTCTCCGTAGGCGATTTTTTCCGATGTGATTCCCAGTTTTTCGTAGAGTCGGGCCATGTTGAATTTTCCCGAGATCACTCCGATAGAGCCGGTGAGGGACTGAGGCTGAGCGACGATTTTATCGGCAGCCATGGATACCCAGTACCCGCCCGAGCCAGCCACATCGGACATAGAGACGACTATCGGTTTTTCCTTTTTTGTCAGATAAACCTCTCTCCATATCACGTCTGATCCCACTGCCGAGCCACCCGGGCTGTCGACTCGGAAGACGACTGCTGCGATGGATGTGTCTTTTCTGACCCTTCTTAATGCGCGGGCAATCGTGGAGCCGCCCATGGTTTGATAGGCGCCTTCCCCTGTATGAATAGGCCCAATCCCATAAATGAGAGCAATCTTTTTTCCTCTGAATAACCCTAGAGAAGTCGGCTTGATTTTCGCATACTGCTGGTGAGTGATTTTAAACAACTTTCTTCCCTTATCTTTAAGGATGTCTTCGAATTCATCCCAGTACAGAAGATTATCCACCAGCCCTGCCTCTAATGCCTGCTCTCCATGGAATGTGCCGTGGTCAATCAGCCCTTTGATTTCTTCTTCGGTCTTCCCCCTGGCTTCGGCAATCCCTTTGACATAGTGGGAGTAAAGGTCGCTGTAGAGAGATTCCATCATTTCTCGATGAGCGGGAGTGAATCCCTCCTCTGTAAACATGTTGTAGGCTGTCTTGTATTCTTCGATATGTTCGATTTCCGCTTCAATTCCAAGTTTATCCAGGGTTCTCTTGAAGAAGGGGATGTATCCTCCGATGCCGTTGATGCCTACCCAGCCCAGAGGATGAAGAATGATCCGGTCGCAGGCTGTGGCCAGATAGTATTCCTTGTCGAACTCTGGAGCTTCTTCTATGTAGACGTAGGCTTTTTTTCCTGTTTTTCTAAAGTCAAGGATGGCCTCCCTTATTTCGTTCGCTTTCGCCCAGTCACATTGGAGGTAACCGATCTGCAGGACGAGAGATTTTATCCGGCTGTCCGCTTTGGCTTTCTGGATGTTCATCCAGATGTCATGCATCGAGAGAGGCTGCATTCCTGTGAACATGGTCATCATAAAATCCGGAACCGCTCTCTCTTGAATCGGTCCGGATAACTTGAGTTCCAGGTAAGAGCGAGCTTTCACGGAAGGAGGTTTTCCGAGCTCGTAGAAAAAGAGTGATACGACAGCCGCCAGGCCTAGAACGATAAATATCAAAATAATGATCAGTATGTATTTGCCTCTTTTCATTTTTTCTCCTTTTCCATAAGGAAATGTTATCGATTTAGAGTGCGAATAAAATATAGCAGAAAACCGTACTAAATTATAGTCGTATACTTGATATATAGATTACGTAACTGAGAGAAAGAAAGTTATGATTTATCATGAATATGGGTTATATTTATAGGGCGTATGAGAGAGATTCACTCTAAGTGAGTTTATTTTGTTGATAAGCCTGATGGGCTTTTCGGTTCAGAAGGATAATCCAACTTATAAAAGGCAAATGTCATGAATGCGCTGGAGATTGAAAACATCACAAAGAAATTCGGCGATTTTTATGCGGTTAAAAAATTATCATTCAAGATTCCCGAGGGAAAGATTTATGGCCTGTTGGGTCCCAACGGAGCTGGAAAAACGACAACCATCCGCATGGTGATGAACATCATCATCCCCGATGAAGGCTCGATCAAAATCCTGGATCAGAGGATGGACGACGAAATGAAAGAGCGGATAGGGTACCTTCCTGAGGACAGGGGGCTTTATCCCAAGATGAAAGTGGGCGAGCTCCTCCTTTTCCTGGCCGAACTGAAAGGCCTGAGAGGCAATCCAGCCCGGAGGGAGATTGATACCTGGTTGGAGAGGTTTGACCTTGTAGAATGGAAAGCAAAAAAAGTCGAGGAGCTTTCTAGAGGGATGCAGCAGAAGCTGCAGTTTATCGTGACTGTCATCCATCAGCCGGAGCTGATCATTCTCGATGAGCCCTTCGGCGGCCTGGATCCGGTGAACACCAAACTTTTAAAGGATATCATGCTGGAGATGAAGGGAAAAGGAAGGACTATCGTGTTTTCCACTCACCGCATGGAGCAGGTCGAGATGATCTGTGATGACATCTGTCTGATAAATAAAGCAGAGATGGTCCTGGAGGGAAATCTGAGCCAGATCAAGAAGCGATACGGGAAGAATACGGTGGTCCTGGATTACGACGGAGATGCCAGTTTCATCCAAGATTTTCCTGAGGTGGAGAAAATCGATGATTACGGAAAATTCATGGAGATAAAGCTCAAAGAACGGTCCGATCCCCAGGCTCTTCTTAGAAACCTGGTGGGGAAAATCAATATCAACAAGTATGAGGTCCAGGAGCCCTCGTTGAATGCCATATTTATCGATAAAGTGGGTGGAAAAGGAGTCAGAGATGAGGAAGATACTGTCAGTCATTAAGAGAGAGTATATTCAGATCGTCCGGACCAAAGGCTTCATCATCGGAACTATCTTGGGTCCGGTCATGATGGTGGCTATACTTGTCGTTCCGGTAATTATGAGCACAGTGGCTGTGGACAAGCAGGAAATAATTGGTGTGGTTGATCTCAGCCGGGAGATCTTTCCGGATCTAGATCGAAAACTCGGTCAGGAGGACTACAAGCTTGATGACGGATCTCGCCGCTATGTCCTCAAGAAGACCGAGCTTCTCCCCGGAGCCAGTGTCGACGGATTGAAGAAAGAGTTGAACGAAAAAGTGCTCAACGAAGAACTCTCTGCCTATATACTGATTCCTGAAGATGTGCTTGAGGTTGAGGACACAGAGACAGCCGCAAAAAGAGAAAAATCTGAGGGCAGAGATATGGAGTATGTGGCGCAGCATACAACAGATATTCAAGAGTTAGCGGAACTCAACGAGGCTTTGAACAGCGTCATCATCGAGAAGAGGCTGAGGAAAGAAGGCCTTGACCCCCAGAAGGTCTCACAGTATATCAAACGGGTGAGATTAACACCCATAAAAGTGACGAAAAAAGGAGAAGAAAAAGACACAATGGGGACATTCATGGTCTCCTACTTTCTGGCACTCATTCTCTACATGGCCATTTTCATCTACGGCTCTGTGATCATGAGGGGTGTGATCGAGGAAAAAAGTTCAAAAGTCGTGGAGGTTATCCTCTCCTCTTTAAGACCGTTTCAGCTCATGCTGGGAAAGATCCTGGGAATCGGGGCGGTGGGTCTGACTCAATTCTCTATCTGGGCCGTATTCGGCTTGGCGGCAACCCAGTACAGTCAGAGGCTTATCCCTGCTGGGGCAGGCTTCAACCTGGTGCGCATCCCGACATATATTTTTGTGTACTTCGTGGTTTTCTTCATCCTTGGCTATTTTCTCTACGCCACCTTTTACGCGGCTGTGGGCTCCATGGTCAATTCAGAGAAAGAAGCCCAGCAGCTCGTCATGCCCATCACCATGTTTTTAATCCTTCCCTTGCTGCTCCTGATTTTTGTCATCAGGAGCCCTGACAGTGCACTCTCTGTGTTTCTGTCGATGTTCCCGCTATTTGCCCCGATCATCATGATGCTCCGCGTTTCCGTCCTGCTCCCTCCTTTTATTCAGATTGGAGGAGCCATTATCCTTCTCATCCTGGCTGTCCTTGTGATGGCCTGGCTGGCGGCTAAGATTTTCAGAGTAGGTATTTTGATGTACGGCAAACCCCCCAAATTCGCGGAGGTCGTCCGCTGGCTCCGGTATAAATAAGGGGTCGCGTCTTAACATTTAACATTTCTGTTAACTCAGTCAATAAAAGGGGCCGCATCTTAACATTTAACATTTCTGTTAACTCAGTCAATAAAAGGGGCCGCATCTTAACATTTCTTGACTCTCGAGATTGCCCTTATTCGAGAATTTGGGATTTTGCTTTGTTAAGGCTTATGCCAGATAACTGAAATCAAGCCATGAATCTTGAAATACAAATAAGGCCCGACCCCGATGAGCCATTAAATGTCAATACGCGATCCCTTACTTTCCTTATTGAGATGCGGCCCCAAATTTATTAAATTAGGAGTGAACCTTTTTCCAAATCTTCTCGTTCTACACTGTGAAGTTTTAATCGGGAAGATTTTAATTTGGCTGGATTAGAAAAAACGTTCGAGTACCCAAGAAAATTGGCTGAAAACAAAAAGCAGGAAGGAAATGAAATCTATCCGCATGAGGATCTCTATGCACTCATCGAAAGAATCAAAGAAGGAGACAGGGAAGCGTTCATGACCGTGACCAACCTTTACCAGAAGAGAGTTTTCGTTCTGGCGTATTCTTTTTTCCGGAATAGAGATGATGCGTTGGACATCGTTCAGGAAACTTTTCTCAGGGTTTATCAAAAAGTGAACATGTTCAGGAGAGGCGAGAATTTTCAAAACTGGCTTCTCCAGATCGCCAAAAACCTCTGCATCGACTACTACCGGAAAAACTACGGGAAGAACCGGGACCTGAAGGCCGATACACCTGTTGAAGAGATGAATTTATCCATTCAAAACGGAACGGATCAGGAGGTCTCCTCAGATTTAAAAAGGATTTTTTCAAAATGTATCAAGAAGCTGGCAAAGAAACAGAGAATGATATTCATGATGAAGCACTATAACCAGCTCAAATACAAGGAAATAGCCGAAGTTTTAGGGATTTCTCAGGGAACGGTGAAATCTCTTCATTATAAAGCGGTTCAAAATTTAAGAGGCTTAGTCGCCCCGTATATGGGAGGGCAGCTATGATAAACTGCCAAAGAATAAAAAAAGACCTGGTGGCTTTCCTGTATGGAGAGCTTGAGGAAAATGAACGGGAGCTTTTCAAAGCTCACCTCGACCAATGCCCCGGATGCAGGAGAGAACTCGAAGAATTCAAGACGGTCACTCAAGCGGCGGATGTTTTCCAGGAAGATATAGATGAGGCCATGGCCACTGTCGATTGGGAGGCTCTCCCGTCACAGATATCAAGAAATGTCTTTAAGGAAGAGGTTCGTCCTCATCGTGAATCCTGGCTGACGAAGGTTTCGGGATTTCTCTTCCAGCCCAGGTTGAAGCCAGTCTATGCGGGTCTCCTCATCGGTGTTGTACTGGGTGCGCTCGTCACCTTCATGGTTTTCAGGATTTCTCAACCGACTGATATTGCGAAAACAGAATTCTTCGCTCCCCAGGATTTTCTGGAAAACGTGGAGCTGGAGATGGCCAGGAGGGATACGTTGGACTATCTGGAGAGAAGCCAGTACTTGCTCCTGGATTTTATCCAGTCACCCTCTGAGCGTTCTGCGGACTTCTGGCAGAGCGAATATGCGGCTGAACAGGCCAGAGACCTGCTCACCAAGAAAAAATACATCAATCCGCAGTTGGACAGGTTCCAGCTGGCCAAAGCCAAAGTGATCTGCGACCAGATTGAGTTTCTCTTCCACGAACTGACTCAGATAAGTATCCATCTCTCTGCGGAGGAGGTCAATAAGCTTCAGAGAATGATAGAAGACAAACAGGTTTTGCTAAAGATAGTTTTACTAAAGAAAGAACTGGAGAAACAACATGAGATGTAAAATGAAAAAATCAGTCCTATACATCGCGATTTTTCTTTTTGCAATTTTTCTCCTTCACGCCTACGCTCACGCCCAGCCGGACGAGAAGCTTTTCGAAGAAGCCAAAATACTGATTTTTGATAAAGAGTGGAAGAAAGCACAGGAAAAGCTGGAACAGCTCATGGATGAATATCCGGACAGCCGCTGGTTTTCCCAGGCTATGTTCTACAGAGCCAAGTGTCTGAAGGAGCAGGGAGGCAAAGAGCGGGATGCCCTGAAAGCCTACCAGGAGTACCTCAAACGGAAAGACCGGAGCAGGAGTCTCATCGTAGATGCGGAAGGAGATATCATAGAGTTGGCCTACGAGCTCTACGAGAAAGGGAGGAGGTCATACCTGTCAGAAATTGAAGAGAGACTGGCCCATTCGAACCGGGTAGTCAGGTATATTGCCGCCATCGTATTGAGCCAGGTGGAAGATAAAAGAACGGCGGCCCAGGCGGTTCCCGTCCTCAAGGAGATTATCCAGAAGGAAAAAGACGATGAGCTCAGAGACAGGGCCAAGATCGCTCTTCTCCGGATCGACCCGGATGCGTTGAGGGATTTGGAGGACGAGATTCCTGAGAGACGCGCGCGGCTGCTGAAGATTAGAGTCTGGAAACACGGCAAATTGACTCTGAAGATTAACATTCCCTGGGGACTGGCGGACCTTGTCTTCGGCTCCATGTCGGAGGAAGAAAAGGCCGAACTGAGAAAGGAAGGGTATGACCTGGATACGATCACGAAGACTCTTATGGAAGAAGGGGGAATCATTGAAATAGAAAATCCAGAAGAAGGAACAGTGATCAAAATCTGGATAGAATAAAAAACTGGAGGCATAAGATGAAAAAAGCGGCTCTTTTAATTTTAATCCTGTTTGTGCTGGCTGTGGTTCTTCCGAGTCTTCTTCTTGCCGATGGCAACGATGACCTGCAGAAAATCAAGAAAGCTGTGAAGAAAAATCCGAATTACACGCCTGGACAGGAAGTGCAGTGGTTCAAAGTCCTGATCACGGATAACGATACAGGAAAGACCAAACTCAAGGTCACACTGCCGATAGCGGTGATTGAAATTGTTTTGGCATGCGCCCATGACAATCACGTCAAGTTCCACGATCATGACTGCGATATTGACCTTAAGAAGTTGTTCGCAGAGCTGAAAAAACTCGGCCCGATGGTTTTTATCGAGATCAATGATGACGATGAGAATGTCTCAATAAAAGTCTGGTTTGAGTAAAGACTAAGCAAATTTTTTCGCGCAGAAAGGGAAATGGAGAAACACTCCGTTTCCCTTTTTTTTGCTCTCAGGGATTCATTCGGCTGAACGTAAAACGACGTATAACAGCCAGAGTTCAAGAGGTGCTAAGTTCTGGCTAAATCATTTCAAGGAAATCGTTCCAGGGGATTCCGGCCAGTGTTTCGGTTGTCGAATGACCGTAGGCCCGGATAATCATGGCCGCTTTCATAATCTGTTTCGGATCCTCCGATTCAACTACATCAACAACATCAAAGCGGCCTGTTGTTGAATAGCTCTCCTTCCACACGACATCAGGACACTCTTTCTTGATCCGTGAAGCCACGGCTTCGGCAATTTTTTTGAATTCAAAGGGATCACTGAACGCTTCGGGTGAAATCCGGCTGAGGATGATGTAGGTTGCCATCTGGTACCTCCTTTTCGAATTGAATTATAGTTTACCAGAAAATAGAAAAAAAAAGATAAAAAAACACATTATTCAATTTTTTCATCACTCTTTCGACTAAATCAATGACCCTGTTACGCTGGCTGGGCAGGGTATATTCACAGTCAACCCCTTTTGCTTCTTTTCCCCTCAAACAGCCAGCGCCCCCCCTTTTTTCCACATCATTGAGAGGTTTGAGATTATGCGGAGGTGTCCCCCTGTAATTTTTGATGATGTGTAAAACGGTAAATTTGCCGCTCAAACGGATTTTTTTTGAAAAAATCCTATTATTACTACAAATTTTATATGATTTGTGCTATGATAATAAAAAATCCTGTTTGGCTGGCTGGACAGGATTTGACCCACCATAAATCCCTTTTGCTTATTTCCCTAGGACAGCCAGCTTTTTCTTCCCATTTCATTCCACTGTTTTCTTTTCTTTTTTGTTGGCTTTTGTGCTTATCTCGTCTTGGTCATAATCCAGATGTTTATCTATTCCTATGGCGAAAAGTATGGTCAGGATTTTTTTCACCTTGATGAGTAAAGTCTGCCAGAATGTTTTTTTTGGAGAGGTTTTCCCTTTTTTTTTCGGATTCATTTTCGTTTCAAAAGCTTGTCTGTTTCACGGCTATATTATCTTCCTTCCGATCCGTGTTATATCCCCTGAGAGATATATGTAGAGCGCTTTTCCTTTTATGTTTTTTAAGGGGAGAAATCCCCAGTATCGGCTGTCATAGCTGTTGTCACGATTGTCTCCGAGAACAAAGCATGTGCCCCAGGGAACCATTACCGGACCATAATCGTCTCTGAAGAGGTCAGGAGAGATGGAATTCTTCGTTTGAGAGTCCATTCTGCTTTCTGTAAAGATTTTATAGTCTTCCTGGAGAGGGCGGTTATTTATGAATACTCGCCTCTCCTTTATCTCGATTTTTTCTCCTTCCAGGCCTATCACTCTAAAAAAGAAGTCTTTAGTTGGATCTTCTGGGAATTTGAATAGGACTAAATCTCCTCTTTGCATCTTTTTGGTCTTATAATACTTAAGGTTGGTCATTATGTATTCACCCCTTTGGAGAGTCGGCTGCATCGAACCTGTTTGAAATTTGCTCCCTTTGATCCCCAGGACATCTTCAACAAAAAAATCGGTAGAGACAAAATCTATTCCGAAAGTCAGAAGAGCAAAGAGTATATAGATGGACCACCTGTTGTAGATCTTGAGCCTGATTTCCTTGATTTTAATGGCTGCAAAGAGCGCTTCAAGGACTATGAACAGCCAGAAAATGAGTGCAAACATGATGAGAACCGCCAAGCCATAAAAAGAGAACTGCAATCCGGTAAAAGAAAGGAGGATGATGAGCAGATTGGTCGCACAGAAAAAGATGATCCCCTTGATCATCTGACCGTTATACACCTGCCCAAGTCCGGGAGTCACAGAAGACAGGAGAGCGGCGATGATAGGCTTTCTTTTTCTGGTCGTCAATTCATTTCCCTTCTTCAGTTCCCAAAAAGCTTTTCGGGATTGTTTTAATCACTGAGATTTCTTCTTTTATTTTTCTTAAATCCGAAAAAAAATCAAGACGGAAACGGCTTCAACTGATTTTTTGACCTAAAGAGTGCAGATTTTTTCTTTTTTTAAGTTTTTGATGGTCAAGACTGACTAAATATATTGAGAAGCGATACGGGAATATCTATGGATAACTCCTCCATCCCCATATTAGAATTTGAAATCCCTTTACTATTGACGCCGATTATCTTTAGATGAGAGGAAGAATGATAATTAATTTGGAAGTTGTGGAAGGGGAGTTTATTTGAGTGAATGGTTCTGTTTGTATGAGAAGAATCGCCAGACGGGGAGTTAATTTTGAAAGGAATGGGAATCGAAATAAGCAAGGGACTGCTTATCTCTTAACCCGCCTGGCGATTTCATGTTCACCTCATACTATTCTCGATAACTCAATTGTGGGCAGTTGAAATGAGGAATAAAAATTTTGAATCCGTTTCATTTCTCCACCTAATAAATGTTCGATGCTTATTAATACGAATTCTTGAGAACAAGTGTTTCATTGGCTGTTAAACTGAAAACCTTTGTCTTTAAAAAGCGTTAAGCAGGCTTCGACTGCATCGGGATCAAACAGGAAACCACTATTCTTTGAAATTTCGTTCAAGGCATAAGTGATTCCGAGCGCCGCTCTGTAAGGACGGTGAGAGGCGATGGCCTCCACAACATCCGCGACTGATAGAATTTTTGTCTCGAGAAGAATCTCGTCCTGACTCAGCCCTGCAGGATAGCCGGATCCATCGATTCTTTCGTGATGTTGAAGAACGATTCGGGCCACTGGATAAGGAAAACTAATTGTCTTTATTATTTCGTACCCCGCCTGGGGATGAGCTTTAATCAAACTGAAATCGAGTTCAGTGAGCTTATTCGGCCAACTGAGGATTTCAGCGGGGATGCGAATCTTTCCCACATCATGGATGAGCCCGGCCAGACGGAGACCATCAATCTGTTCTGACGGGAGACCTAACTCTGAAGCGATCGCACAGGATAGGTCCGAAACCCTTCTCTGGTGACCTGCGGTGTAAGGATCCCTCAATTCGACGGCTGAGGACAGGGCCTTGATCGTGTCCTCCAGGGTTTTTTGGAGTCGCTCCTCAGTCTCCCTCAGCTTTTTATCCATTCGATGTTTGTGAAGGCCAATATCAATAGAGATATTCAGGTCTCGGTCATCGAAAGGTTTGAGGACATAACCGTATGGCTCGGTTATTTTTGCCCGTTCCAGAGTTTTTGGGTCTGCATACGCGGTGAGGAAAACAACGGGTATGTTGTACAGAGATCTTATTGTTGAGGCGGCTTCGATACCATCCATTTCTCCTTCAAGAACTATATCCATCAGCACCAAATCCGGTCTCAGGATTTTTACTTTTTCTATGGCTTCTTCTCCCGAACGCACTGTAGTTGGAACCGAATACCCGAGTTTTTGTAGCCTGACTTTGATATCCTCGCTGACGATTCGCTCGTCCTCAACAACTAAAATTTTGGCGATTCCATCGACCATGGCTTCCTCTCTTTGAATGGCATTCGGACAGTCTATTAATCTTTAATAAATAAAGCAAAAGATTACCTTTTTGGTGATAGAATTTTATGGATTTTTTCTCTCATGTTCTTGAATCTCCTCTTAAAGGTGAAAGACATTCATCTGCGGCGTCGTTTCCCCTTCCAGCTCATTGTCTATTTCTAAATTGGCTTCATAGTCATTGATAATGGCTCTCGCCAAGTAAAGGCCGATATCCGTTGCTTTTCTGTTCATTTTTTCACTCTTAATCGAAAGCGAAACGCGGTCCCCTCCGTCTTATCCAGTTTGATCTCACCGTGAAGTTGGTCTTCGGCGAGCATGCTCACCAGGTACAAGCCAAGGGATTTCGTGTTCTTGAGGTTCGCATCTTCTGGCATACCCTTTCCGTTATCGCCGACAACCAGTTCGATCTCATCTTTGCCTAAAGGACTCATAGAGATTTGAATCTCACCTTTTTTGCCGTTCGGGAAGGCATGCTTCAATGAATTCGAGACAAGCTCATTTATGATTAAAGCGCAGGGGATGGCAGTGTTGATATCCAGAAAAATGTCTTTGATGTTCATTTTCAATTTTACGGCATCCTTGCTGATTCCGTATGTGATGAATAAATGATTTGTCAGGTTTTGAACGTAATCAGCCACATCGATTCGTGTGAAGTCTTTGGATTGATACAATCGTTCATGGATAAGAGCCATGGATTTGACCCGGTTCTGGCTGCTCTTGAACAAGCCTAAAGATTCTTTGTCTTTGACATGCCTGGATTGAAGATTGAGAAGGCTGGAGATGATTTGCATGTTGTTTTTCACCCGGTGATGAACCTCTTGGAGAAGTATTTCCTTTTCTTTAAGCGAGGCTTTAATCTGTTCCTCAGCTTTTTTCCGTTCGGTGATGTTCCGGTAGATGCCGTAGGTCCCGACCTGCTTTCCTCCAATTACAATCGGGGACGCAAGGACTGATACGGCAATCATCCGCCCATCTTTGTGGCAGCGGATGGCCTCGAAAGCTGTCCTTTCTCCCTTAACGACTTTCTCAGTGATGAGAGTCGCGCTCTTCTGGAGCTTTTCGGGGACAATCAGTTCATCCAGGACCTTTCCGGCAGCCTCTTTTGGCTTATATCCGAATAGCTTTGTGAATTCTTGATTGATTCGGAGTGCCTTGCCCGTATTATCAGCCATGACAATTGCCTCTTGAGCACTTTCGAAGAGTTGGTCAAGATAGGCCTCTCTAGCGAGTAATTCTTCCTCCGTGCGTTTTCGTTCAGTGATATCGATTGTCTGCATGACAACACCCATGAGTTGGCCTTTTTTATCCCTGAGCGGTTCCCATGTGCTGGAGGCATACCAGATGTCTCCATTCTTTTTTACAGCCTTGTATTCGAAGTCTTTTCCACCTTTCCCTTTCTGGAAAGTTTGCTCGAAAATCTTTTTGGCTTTGTGTGTATCGTCCTTATGAACCCACCATTTCATTGTCCCTTGAAGCTCTTCTTGAGTATAGCCTATGAGCTTTTCACAGTTAGGGCTGGCATAGATGTTATTGCCCTGGGCGTCAGAGATCATGAGCATTCCCGGAGCGGTCTCAACCATGGTTCGGAAGCGTTCTTCGTTTTCCCTCAGAGCTTCTTCTGCTTGCTTGCGTTCTGTGATATCCTTGGCAAAGGCGCAGTTGTATTCCTTTCCTCCGAATTCCAGGTAATTGACCGTTACCTCCACCGGAAAGACTCTGCCTTCCTTGGTGCGGTGATGGGATTCGAGGGAAAAGGAGCCGCGTCTCTTCACCTCTTTCCAGTGGTCTGACCAGACCTCAGCCGGAAAATCCGGGTCGATATCGTGAACGGACATGTTGAGTAGTTCTTTACGCGAATATCCCAGAGAGCGGCAGGCCGCATCATTCACGTAGGTGAAGCGCGCATCCTTCCCCATCCAGAAGGCCGCATCCGCTGTGTGGTCGATGGAGAACTGCATGAACTGCATGGTTTCTTCTGCCTTTTTACGCTCAGTGATATCTCTTATTGTGACTATGAACATTTTAGGATTTTCTTCAGAATCTCTGACCAGAGCGCCGCTTAATTCACCGGAAAGCCGTGTGCCGTCTTTCTTCAGCAAGATGTATTCTTCATTTTTGATGATCCCTTCTTTCAAGATTCTTTTCAGGTTTTTCGTGGCTCTCTCGCGTTCTTCAGGTGCAATCAAATCAAGAGCGCTTTTCCCGATTAATTCTTTCGCACTCTTATACCCGGAGAGTCTGAGTGTTTGTTGAGAAGCGTAGGTGATTTTTCCTTCCAGGTCAGTGGCGGTCACGGCATCCGGAGAAGTTTCCACTAAAGTCTTGTACCTCTCTTCGCTTTCCCGGAGTGCCTCCTCGGCTTGTTTGCGCTCGGTGATGTCAATAATGGCTCCCTGGATGGCGGGCTTTCTGTTGAAAGTGATTTGGCTGGCAAATATCTCCATCCACATGACTGAGCCGTCTTTCCGGACAGCACGACATTCATAGTGAGAAGGGAGCGCTTTTCCTGCCAGGCGGTCTTTGAGGAGTCTCCACACAAGCTCTTGATCTTCAGGATGAACGAAAGCTTTCATTTTTTCTGGTGTTAGAGACATAAGCTCTTTGACTGTGAATCCGGCGATTTTGGCAAGGGCTTTGTTGGCGAATACGATGCGGGAATCTTGAATAATAACGACTCCCTGGAGCGATTTCTCGATCAGCTCTCTGTATTTCTTTTCGCTCTCCTTTAGTTCTGTTTCCGCTTCTTTGTTCTCGGTGATATCCATCAGTATTCCTTGGATTCCAGTGATGTGATTATCCTTAAAAACCGGCCGGCTTGATGTGCGAATCCATCTGATTTGGCCAGATTTGGCTCTTATTCGATATTCGCCGGTCACGCTCGCTCCGGAAAGAATTTTCTGGATGCGCCCAGAGGCTTGCTCCAGATCGTCTTCATGGATCAATCCGGCGAAGGACTGGCCTTCAATCTCTTTGGGAGCATAGCCGATGAGAGATTTAACCGTAGGACTGACGTAGAGAACCTCACCGCTTGGTTTGAGGATGTAGATGACTTCGGCTAGATTCTCTACCAGGTCCCGGTATTTTTCTTCGCTCTCTTTGAGTGCTTCCTCTGCTCGCTTGCGCTCGGTGATGTCCCGGAGGACGCCTTCGACCCCGGCCGGCTCGCCATCATTTCCGATTATGATATGCGCGTTCATCGAAGTCTCGATTACGCTTCCATCTTTTGCCTTGAGCTTGAGCTCATAATCATTGACTGCTCCAGTTCCCCTCAACTTTTGGATGAAGGTTTCCCGGTCCTCAGGGTTGAGATAGAAATCTGTCACCGGATAGCCGATGATATCTTCAGGATCGTATCCGGCTTGAGTGCGAACCGACGGACTGATGATGGTGACGAGGCCTTGCTTATCCGTGCGGAAGTAGACATCATGGAAGGATTCAAAGATGGCCCGGTATTTTTCTTCACTTTCCCGGAGCGCTTTCTCTATCCGTTTGCGTTCAATGATTTCCTTGTTCAATTTCTCGTTTGCTCTGAGAAGCTCATCAGTCCGGATGGCCACCCGCTGTTCGAGCTCATCGTGGGCTTTCTGCAATTCTTCTTCCATTTTTTTTCGGAGGCTGATGTCTCTGGCAATCCCTAAAGCGGC
>JASFPJ010000050.1:0-14713 GCA_050116035.1 Candidatus Aminicenantota bacterium
CCTGAAACAACAAGCGATTATGAAGTAAAGGTTAAAGTGCCACAAACGGAGATCACAGGAACCCTTCTGTATAAAAGGCACAAAACAGATGATCCCTGGACAAAAATGACGATGGTGAGAGAAGACGATTTCCTGGCTGGCAGTATTCCCAAACAGCCCTCGGCTGGCAAAATGGAATATAAAATATTCCTCGCCTCCAAAGGAAAAGAAATATCCTTATCCGGGGAAAAATCCGTGATCATTCGCTTCAAAGATCCTGTCCCTGGTGTCATACTCATTCTTCACATCATCATCATCTTCTTGGCCATGATGTTTTCGACACGAGCCGGGATCGAAGCGCTCAATCCCAAAGGCAATCCGAGAAAATTGGTTTTCTGGACGATTGGGCTCCTGATCGTGGGCGGCTTTATTCTCGGTCCAGTCGTTCAAAAATATGCTTTCGGCGCATTCTGGACTGGATTCCCCTTCGGGAGTGACCTGACAGATAATAAAATACTCATCGCCATGATCGGGTGGATCGCGGCTCTGATTGCAGGACGCCGGGGGAAGCCGGCTCGCTGGTGGGTGTTGGGAGCTTCGATCTTGCTGCTGGCTGTCTATCTCATCCCCCACAGCCTTCTGGGGTCTGAACTGGATTATTCTCAGCTTGACGTTTCTTCTCCGCTTTCACAAGAAGTTACAGGAACTTACTTTCCCTAAAATATCCTTTCCAATCAAAATTCAAGTTCTGGAAATCCAGTCTATCAGCTACTAGTCTTCATTGCTTTGAGATCACCAAAAATAAACGTGCAATTCTTTTCTATTCACTATCATCTGAGCCTAAAATAAACGCGGACAATAAAAGCAACTGGAGAAGGTTTTCCTTCAAAGATAAAGGGCTCGTATATCCACTGCTTGACAGCATCGACAGCCGGTTTATCTAATAGAGGAATTGACCTGAAAACTTTGACTTCAGTGACTCTTCCGTAGATATCCGTCCTTACGCCTAAGACAACCGTGCCTTTTATCCCCTTCTTTCTTGCCTCTTCAGGATAAATGGGGGGAACTTCTCTGATCGGTCTTGGCGGCTTGATCTCGCCTACAGCTTGAACAGCCCCTTTAGCAAATGCTTCGAGTTCTTCCTCTGTCGGAGGTTGTGGCGGTGGTGGCGGTTGTAGCATTGGAGGGAAGCCTTCTTTTTTAGGAGGCGGAGAAGGCTGCGTTTTCTTTTTGGGCGGCGGTGGCGGTGGTGGCGGGGGAGGAGGCAAGATTTCACCATCGGACGAAATCACACTGGTGATGTGGAAAGAAAGAAAATAGGGCTGGCCCTTCCTGTCCTCAAACCCGAAAACAGCCGCATTTCCTCCAGGCAGCGTGATTCCTGTCGTCAGTATGTTCTTGTGCTTATCCTCGACAATTTCATTAACAAAAATAACGAATTGACCCATGCCTTTCCATTCGGTCAACCGGATCGCTAAGAGGTATTCGTTGCCGTTCAGACGAAAATAATGCCGGGCCATTTCCTGCACTCTTTCTCCGACTTTCAAATCCGCTTCGGTGAGCAGGTCCACTTCCTGAAGATTGAAGACTCTCTTGATCTTTTCTCTTTCTTTTTCCAATTCAAACTCGGTCGGGATAGTCGCAGAGACTGTGGATTGGAGATAAGAGGTAGTGACGAATCGAAGCGGCACAGGGCTCCCTTCTTTGGCTCCTTCATAGACTCTCAATTTGATATTCAGCATTTCGGAGGCTTGAAGATGAAGCAGAAAAACGGCCATCAGAAATCCAATGAACACAATCAATTTTTTCTTAAACACGGTAGTCCTCCTTTATGATTTCTTTTCCACCCAGACAAAGTATGTATTCGAATCCTGGGGATGATAGATATAAGCCTGAGCCGGTTCATTCTCGATCTCTATGTAATCAATCTGGAACTGCCCCGTAAGGAATTCCTCTGATGGGCCATTGCCCGGCGAGAAAGGTGAAAAAAGCCAGAGCCATACGGCTACTGCAGCAAACAAAACGGCCGCCGCAGTTACCCATTTCCATCGGAGCCACAGAGGGACTCTCACCTCTTCCCTGCCCTCATCAATCCTGGCCTTTACGGCTGGCCATAGACTCTCCAGGTCCTCAAGTTCACTCTCTTGAATCAATAAAGGTCTCACTTCTTTCACATCGGCCAATCGGCTGAGGCAGGCTGGACATTCCCGGATATGGCGGCGGATCAAAAATCCCTGCCAACGTTTTATCGGCAAAACGGTAAAAAGAAAATCGATGAGTTTGCACCTAAACATTTTCTTTCTCCAGTAAAAACTTGATTTTTTTTCTGGCTTTGTGAAGGTGAATCCTTGCGGTGTTGGGAGAACACTTCAACACTTCAGATATCTCTCGACTCGTATACCCTTCACCGGCCCAGAGATAAAGAGTGGTTCTCTCTTTGGGGCTCAATCTCTCCAGAAGACCGTGGAGATGAGGATTGTGTGTCGACGGGCTCAAACCTGGGGAACGCGCTATTCCTGCGGCTTCCATTTTTGCCTTTTTGTAAAAATCAAAGAACCGCCGTCTTTTCCTCAGCAAGTCAAGGCATCGCTTGTAGAGAATCGAGAAGAGCCAATTGGAAAAACTCTTGTTCATATCGAATCTATCCAGACTGTGATAGGTCTGCAAAAACATTTCCTGACAGGCGTCTTCAGCGTCTTCCCGGTTTCCCAGGATGTTTAAAGCTAAAGCCATGGCCTTTCCTCTGTATTTTTCCACTATTTTTCTAAACTCCTCCACTTCTCCATGCAGACATTCTCTCACTAACTGAGCGTCATTCATGCGATTCGTTTTTTTCACTTCTATTACGTCTGGTCCTTAAAAAGTGTTTATAGGCCTTCTAAGAAAATGATAGCACAGGTATCCCCATTTTGCTCTTTGACTTTTCCGGAGTGATTTTCTATCTTATAAGACCACATGTATTGGACAGAGTTAATTTTGGGCCTTTTTCAAAAGTGATATGATTAAAGTGTCAACGCGAGCGAAGCATGGCAATCTCGTATAGAAAAAATAGATTTATTTTTATAAGATTGCCACGCTTCGCTCGCAATGACACTTGTCTCATTTATTTGGAGCAAACTTAAGTTTGAGCATCAAAATCTCACATCCATTCAAATTTTGCATCCGCAAAATTCAAAATAAAATATTCGTAAAGGAGGATTAAATGATAAAAAAATTAAAAGTCACTCTGATCATTCTTTTGTGGGTATTTTTGGTCCTTCCCGGCTATTCTGTCCAGGAAGAAAAAGCCGCGCCTCAAAAGCCCAGGCCGATTGAACTCAAAGACATCCTCGCCTGGAAAAGCATAGGAAGCTCTGTCCTCTCCGACGACGGTCAGTGGTTCGCGTACAGTCTTTCCCCGAACAAGGGAGATAGCGAAGTCATTATCAGGCAAACAAAAGGAGATAAAGAATACAAGTTTCCTATCGGCGAAGCTCCACGGTTCGCCTCTGGAGCCATTTCTTTCTCTGAGGATTCCAAGTGGCTGGCTTTTACGATCTACCCGACAGAAAAGGAAGCGAAAAAGCTCAGAAAACAGAAGAAAAAACTCTACAATAAAGTCGCCCTCCTCAATCTTTCCTCAGGGAAAAAAGTGGAGTTCGAGAAGACAAAGAAATTCACTTTTTCCGGTGAGACCGCCAAATGGATGGCTCTCCACAAATATCCGCCTGAAAGCCAAGCTCAAGAAAAGGATAAATGGGCCGGGACAGACCTGATTCTCTATGAGCTCATCTCTTCCAAAGAGCTTAATATCGGGAACGTATCCGAGTATGCGTTTGACAAGAAAGGCCTCTGGTTAGCCATGGTGGTCGATGCAAAAGAGATGAGCGGTAACGGAATCCAGCTGAGAAACATGCAGACAGGTGTCGTTCTCTCACTCGATAATGATAAAGCGGTTTACAAGAGGCTGAACTGGACAGAAGAGGGAGAAGCACTGGCTGTTTTAAAAGGCAAAGAAGACGAAAACTATGAAGACAAGCTCTACAGCGTGATCGGTTTCACAAACTTCATCAAAGGATCGCCCAATAAAACTGTTTATGAACCTGCGAAGGATAAAAATTTCCCCGGGGGCATGACGATCAGCCCGAATAGAACGCCAGTCTGGACAGATGACTTTTCCGGAATTCTGTTCGGCATTCACGAAGTCAAAGAGAAAGAAGACAAGGAAAAAGAAAAAACGGAAAAAGAAAAAGACAAACCTGAAGAAACTCCTGAAAAGAAAAAAGAAAAACCAGAGCCGAAGGAGAAACCTAAGCCTGAAAAAGAGGAGGAAGAGGAGCCAGCCGACCTGGTCATCTGGCACTGGCTGGATAAAAGGCTCCAGTCCATGCAGCAGGTTCAAGAAAACAGGGATAAGAATTTCAATTTTCTCTGCATCTACAGAGTCAAAGAAAAGAAGTTTATCCGGCTCGCAGACGAAGACGTGAGACAGGTGACCGCTGCGCCTAAACACCGTTGGGCTATCGGGCTCGACAATCAAGAATACGAGCTAATCGGAAATCTTGAGGGACGTCGTTACCGGGACGTCTATGTGATTGATCTGAAGACAGGAACCCGTAAACTCGCACTTAAAAAATGCCGCTGGTATTTTATGCCCTCACCGGATGGGACTCATTTTCTCTTTTACGATGATGGACACTATTACACCTACGAGATGGCCTCAGGAAAAAAATTCAACATCACCAAGGACGTGCCGACCTCCTTCATCAACGAAGAAGACGACCATAATGTCATTAAGCCACCGATATACCCACGTATCGGGTGGACGAAAGATGGCGTGTCTATTCTTCTGTATGACAACTGGGATATCTGGAATGTTTCTGTTCATGGCGGTAAGGCTGTCAACCTCACAGTCAACGGCAAAAAGGATGGCATCCGCTACAGGAGCCGCTATAGACTCGATCCCGAAGAAAAGGGCATAGACCTTTCCAAACCGCTCTACATAAGCGCTTACGGAGAATGGACTAAAAAAGGAGGAGTGGCCCGTGTGGATAAAGGAAAACCCGGAGCCAAAATGCTGCTCTGGGATGATGCTTCATTTTCAATCCGCAAGGCTGAAAAGGCAGATGTCTATCTCTACACCAGGCAAACCCACGAAGATTATCCTGACTACTATGTCACTGACAGCTCTCTTAAAAAAGGAACAAGGATAACAGAAGCCACTCCCCAGCAGAAAGAATTCCTCTGGTCATCCGGCAGCATCCTTCTCGATTACGAAAGCGATAAAGGAGATAAACTCCAAGCCGCTCTTTATCTGCCGGCAAATTACGAGAAAGGGGAAAGCTATCCGACTATTGTCTACATCTATGAAAAACTCTCTCAAGGACTTAACCGCTATTACACACCCTCAGCGAGAGGCTTTAACAAATCCGTATACACGAGCAACGGGTATGCTGTATTGATGCCGGATATCGTCTATAAAGTGAATGATCCCGGGATGTCCTCAGTCTGGTGTGTCCTGCCAGCCATCAATGCGGCAGTTGAAACCGGAGTTGTGGATAAGGAAAGAATTGGGATTCATGGACATTCCTGGGGCGGCTACCAATCTTCCTTTCTGGTAACCCAGACAGATATTTTCAGGGCCTGTGTCACAGGGGCCCCGCTGACGAACATGATCAGCATGTACA
The DNA here is from genome assembly GCA_050116035.1 of Candidatus Aminicenantota bacterium. Taxonomy (GTDB): domain Bacteria; phylum Acidobacteriota; class Aminicenantia; order Aminicenantales; family Aminicenantaceae; genus SOIA01. Next base: position 5,646 of record JASFPJ010000050.1, read on the forward strand.
GTTCCATTTACTGGAACTCAGGATCTGCCAATCAGCCCATTTTTGAAAGCAGCCAGGGACGGTTCGAAGGCGGTTATTGGGATAACATCGAGGCCTATACCCGAAACTCTCCTGTCTATTTTGCAGAAAACGTGAAAACACCGCTGATTATCCTCCACAACGATAAAGACGGCGCTGTGGACTGGAACCAGGGAATCGAATACTTCAACACACTCAGACGCCTCGGAAAATCAGTGGTCATGCTCCAGTACAAAGGTGAGAATCACGGGCTGCGAAAACCAGAAAATCAAAGAGACTACACCATCCGGATGCGGCAATTCTTCGACCACCATCTCAAAGGAAAACCGGCTCCTGACTGGCTCAAGGAAGGCGTTTCCCATCTCAAGCTGAAAGACCATCTCAAGGAGATGTCTAAAAAGAAATAATTAACTGAGATTGTCTCCAAGTAAAGTTATTGATGTCATTGCGAGCGAAGCGTGGCAATCTCGTAAAAAGGATATCTTTATTTCCATATTAACTTCATTTTATCTTATGAGATTGCCACACTCCCTTCGGTCACTCGCAATGACACAAGGTCGAGATTGCCACGCTTCGCTCGCAATGACACTTTTGCCTTCAATATCAATTCAAATAGATTTATCTAATTAGTGAGCATAAACATCTATCCCTTTTTTCTTTTTTCTGTTTTTTCATCTGAGTTGAATCCTCTCCCCATTTCTTCAATAAAACAGTCTATTCGGACACAATCAGACTTGGAATTCCAGTTTAATTTGGAGTGTGAATAGAGAGGCGCTGGCTGTCGAGGCGCCAAGGTTTGGAAAAGGAAGCGGGGCTAAGGAGGATCCTCTCCAGCCAGCTAATTATATTACTTATCTTACCACATTATAGTGGAGAATTTTCAAAAAAGTCAAAAAAATGAGGAATTATGATTTTTTTTATCGCTCCTTCCCTCTTAGCTTTTCTAAGATTATATCATAATTTTAAATTCTTCAAGCAATTTTTTAATAATATTAAAAAAATTTTATCCCGAAGCCATAGTATTAATCTCACTGCGAATAACTATAAATTGGGAACTGTTGCACTTGCTCAATAATCCGGTAACATTTTTTCGATGTCATTGCGAGCGAAGCGCGGCAATCTCGTTGAGGGGAATTATATTATTACAGGAATGAAGATATCCTTTTTAGGAGATTGCCGCGCTTCGCTCGCAATGACACATTTGTCATCGATATCATAACAAAAAAGTGTTACCTAATTAGTGAGCATAAATAACTGTCCCCAATTGTTTATACTCCACATTTTTTATATAGCCTTACTGAATCAGACTCTGGAATCTCGGGTGGGCTCGCAAAGGATCCCACCTCGGATCGAGGCGCAAGACCGGCACAGAAACATAGCTGCCAGCCGGGACAGACATCAAGAACGTCAGTAGGCTGATGGCTTCCTCGTATAAACCGGTTACAGTGTAAATTTCAGCCAGACTCAAGATGTACCGAGGCCCGCCAAAGGCATCTCTGGAGACCGGATAAAGCTCTACAGCTCGAGTTCCCTCTCGAATAGCTTCATGACTTTCTCCCAAATAGGCATACGCTAATCCAAGTGCTGCATAGATCTTCGCATCTCCAGAACGTTCTTCGATGAGTTGTTCTAAAGCCACCCGCGCACTCTCTGCATTGCTCCTCACCAACACTAACTCATTCATGGTATGATACAGAATGGCATAGGCCAAATTTTTATGGAAATAGTAAAAATCTCCCTCAATAGTATCAAAGGGCAAAAAATCCAGGCGCTCAAGCACCTCCTGGAATTTTCTCTCAGCCATCCCAAGGTCAAACCTGGTCACCTCAGTAATCTGGCTATGAGGGAATGTACTCAGTAAAGCCTGAGTTTCTTGAATATTTCCTTCCGCGAGGAGAGGAATTCTTGCCCTCGCCAAATGAGAATAAACTTTCTCTGGATCAATCATGATAGCTCGGTTGAGCCACTCTTCAGCTTCTTCGTACCTGCGCATACACATGTAGGATAACCCAATCTGATGGGCAAGATCAGAATCACGGGGGTTGCTTCTAAACTCTCGTTCGAGGGTTTCCAGGGATTCCTCCCACTTGCCCTGCCGTCTTTGAATATATCCAAGCAGTGAGAGCTTATAATTGGGTCGTGCTCTCCGGATTGATTCCAATATATCCGTGGCCCGTTCGTAATCGAGGAAACCCCGGTAGTAATAAAAGGCCAAAGCTTCTTGCGCTTCAGGCAAGTCAGGATCAAGCGCCAATGCCCTGTCCACAGCATCCTTGGATCTTGCCAGCCTCTCCTCTGTATGATCCATTCCTGAACTGTACATAAATGATTCGGCCTTCGAAAGAGCAATATGGGCGAGTGTGAAGTTTGGGTCTAACTCTGTGGCTCTCTCATACATCTCTATGGCTTGCTCAATCTCTCGAATATCCCAATGAAGCCATCCCCGACTCTCGACCTCACCCGCACGAAGGTATTGATCGTAAGCCTCAAGATTATCAGTCGGCCGCGCAAACAAAACCCTCCGCTCTGGTTCCATGAGTGTGAGGTCTAGCTGTCTGGCCACCTGTTCGGCTATTTCAGATTGAACCGAAAAAATATCTTCGAAATCCTGGTCATAACGTTGGGTCCAGATGTGTGTATCATCGGCAACGCGGACAAGTTGCGGAGTGACACGCACTCGACCTTTTCCTTCCAGTGTTTTGTCCCAGCGTACAGTTCCTTCAAGCACATAATCGACTCTGAGCTCTTCTCCTATTGTCTTGGTCACTTTTTCTGTATTTTTATACTGGAGTGCACTGGTCCTGGAAATGACACTCAGCCCATGTATGGCTGCCAGACGGCCGGTAATCTCCTCGGTTACACCATCTGCAAAGTATTCATCTTCAGGAGGTCCCAAATTTCTAAACGGAAGAACAACCAAGACTGGTCCTTCTGGAGAAGAGAGTTTCGGCTCAAGATTCCTGATGTACTGAAAAACGAACCAAGCCACAACCACCACGAGTAAGAACGCAGCAATATACCCCCATCGCTTTTTTAAAACCTGCGCAAGCTTTGTTGTGGAAGTCAGGAGCTTCCTTTCTGGAAAAACCTTCTCTGTAGAGGGAATACTTCTCTCTATCTTCTTAAGGTCTGAAAAAATATCTTCAGCCTTCTGGTACCTCTTTTCTTTATTTTTTTCCAAACATTTAAGAATCACTCGGCTGAGTGCAGCCGGGATTTGAGCATTGAATGTCCTGGGCTCGGGAACCACCTCTGTTTTATGTTTCACTGCTATACTCTGAGGAGTATCCCCTTGAAAAGGCACTTGTCCTGTCGCCATTTCAAAGAGAATCACTCCCAGCGAATAAATATCTGAGCGGTGGTCGACGTCGTTTGGCTCCGCTTGCTCAGGAGACATATACTCTGGTGTTCCGACAATCACTCCAGGACCTGTTACCATTCCTATCTTCAGAGACGGGGCCACACCAAAATCCATTATCCGAGCGGTCCCCTGTTTATCTATTATGATGTTATTTGATTTCAAGTCACGATGCATGGATCCCATGCGATGGGCCTCGGCCAGCCCCTCACATATCTGTTTAGCAATGTGAACAGCTGTCCCTACACTCATCTGTTTTGTCATCCGGATCAGACTTTTCAAATCTTTTCCAGGTACATACTCCATGGTGATAAAATGAGTGCCCTCATCTTCGTTGAGGTCATACATCCGGCCGACATTTTTATGGACAATCTTCCTTGCGAATTTCAGCTCATTGGAAAAACGCTCGATGGTTTTTCTATCTGCGGCAATCTCCGGTCTTATGATTTTAAGAGCCACTTCTTCTTTGATCTTCTTATCTTCTACTCTGAAGATAATGCCCATCCCCCCTTCTCCCAGCTTTTCGATCACTTCATACCGGCCAGCAAAAGTTCCCCCCCTTACAACCTCACCCAAGGGCGTCTCACGTGCTCCCGTAGAGATGGAAGAGATATCCTTCGCAGGGGAAAGGGGTGCTGCACAATTGTTGCAAAAGCGGCTGTTATCTGGATTATCGGAGTGGCATTTAGGACATTCAATACCCATTTTCGTTGATCAACGGCAAAAGAATATCAATTCATGTAAAAAGAGTCAATTGAGGAACGCCCCCTGTCTTGCTGAATAATTCAAACCTTTTATTTTAGCCGCTTGGGTTTGGAAAGGCGGGAACGGCAAGTCTCAGGTTCTCTTGAAGCAATTGTTGGAATCTTGGATAATCACGGAGTGGATCCCACATGGGATCAATCCGCAAGAGCGGAATAGAAATGACCTGCCAGAGAAATTCAGCAGAATAAATAGATATAAGGTGTTCGAGCTGTTCGATAGCTTTCTCATGCTCACCGACTAAGGTGTTGATTCTGGCCAGGTTCAGGAGGTAGAGGGGACCTAAGGCCGCATCTTTTGATACTGGATACAAGTTAACCGCACGCTCCCCTTCTTGGATAGCCTCGTTTCTCTGGCCAAGATAGGCGTACGTCAGCCCAAGCGCCGCATGATACCGAGGGTCTGAAGGGTGCTCTGTAATGACTCTCTCTAATGCTGCCCGCACCCAGCCAGCATGGCTTTCCACTTTTGATGCATCTCCCATCGCATAATAGACAGCCGCATACGCAAGATCTCTATGGAAATAAATATGCTGCTCTTCGAAAAGGCTGTAGGTCAGGGAGTCAAGCCTGTCCAGGACATTCTGGTAGTTACGCTCAATCATCCCGAGTGTAAACCACATGTAATCAGTCAACGGATGCTGCGACGCTTTCTCCAGGAAGGTCCGTGCTTTTTCCACATCTCCTTCCGCGAGGACACAAACCTCCGCTTTCCCCAATTTAGCTGTTAGATGGTCAGGATTGACCGAAAGGGTTCGGTCAAACCATTCCTTTGCTTTTTCGTACTGCCTCATGCTCAAGTAGGCTCCGCCTATTTCATAGGCCAACTGGGAGTACCGGGGGTCGAGCTCGAATGACTTTATCATTGTCTCCACAGCTTCTTCCCATTTCCCCTGCCTTCTCTTAATATAGCCGAGAATGTTTGGAATGAGATTCGGCCGAGCTCTCTGGATGGCTTCAATTATCTCTACTGCCCGGTCATAATCAAGGAATCCCCAGTAGTAATAGAGCGCCAGTGACTCGAGCGCCTCAGGGAGGTCAGGCTGGAGCTCAAGCGCTCTCTCAGCGAAAGTCCTTGCTTTTGCCAGTCGTTCTTCGGAGCGGTCAGCTCCAAAAAAATACATCCTCAAATGCGCATTCGCTATATTCACATAAGCCAGAGCGAAATCAGGATCTAACTCGATCGCTCTCTCAAACATTTGTATGGATTGTTCGAATTCATTTGCGTCTGAAGATCTCCATCCTCGATCCCCATATTCGACTCCCTTGAGATAGAGGTCATAAGCTTCAAGATTGTCTGTGGGCTGGGCATACAGAGCCTGACGGTCCGGCTCCAGCACGGTGATATCCAATTGTCGAGCTACCTGCTCAGCAATCCCGGACTGGACGGAAAATAGATCCTGGATAACCCGGTCGTAAGACTCGGACCAGAGCTGAGTGTCATCGGAAACCCGAATGAGTTTAGGAGTCACGCGCACTCGGCCTTGACCGTCACCATTCCGATTCCAGCGTACAGCTCCTTCGAGAACATAATCAACACCTAATTCTTCACCGATCTGCCGGATTGTCTTATCAGTATTCTTGTACCGGCCCGCGCTCGTGCGGGAGATGACACCCAATCCTTGCAGTGCAGCCAAGCGGCTGGTTACTTCCTCAGTTATTCCGTCCGCAAAATAGCCATCCTCTGGAGGGCCTAAATTTTCAAACGGTAAAATCACGATCATTGTTCTCTCTGGAGCCAGCGGAGGCGCTTCCTTTCCTGTGAATATAATGCCCAATCCCACAAGAATAACGGCTGCAAAGAGTGCGGCGACCGGTTTCCAATTCTTCCAGAATGTCCTTCGGTTCTCTTTGAGGACGATGGGCTTTCTCCTGGGAACAACTCTTTCTCTCGTGGTTATCCCATCTTCTATACGATCTAAGTCAGCAAACAGCTCCCCGGCATTCTGGTACCGTTTCTCTATATCTTTTTCCAAACACTTCAGTATCACACGGCTGAGTGATTCGGGAATATCACTGTTGAATTTCCAGGGATCTTGAGGTGTTTCTGTTTTGTGTTTGACAGCAATGCTCAGCGGTGTGTCCCCATCAAACGGAGACCGTCCAGTCACCATCTCATAGAGAATAACGCCCAGCGAATATAAATCTGAACGGTTGTCTGCGCGTTTTCCTTCAACCTGTTCTGGAGAAATGTATTCAGGCGTTCCAACCATTATACCCGCGGCCGTGATTCCTTTCGCTTGAAGTGAACGGGCTATCCCAAAATCCATGATCCTGACATCTCCGGCTTTATCGATCATTATATTACTCGGCTTCAAATCTCTATGCACGACGCCTAAGCTGTGAGCTTCATTCAACCCTTCACATATCTGCTTGGCGATACTGACTGCAGCCCCTATGCTTAACTGTTTGGTCATCTTTAACATGCTCTTCAAGTTTTCGCCGGGTACGTATTCCATGGTTATATAATGAGTGGATTTTTCTTCATTGAGGTCAAACATACGGCAGACATATTTATGGGTGACCTTTCGGGCCAATTTTAATTCGTTCCGGAAACGGTCGATCGTCTTCCTGTCTGAAGCGATCTCAGGCTTTAAGACCTTCAGGGCTATTTCCTCGTTGACTTTCGTGTCCTCCACCCTGAAGACTCTGCCCATCCCCCCTTTACCCAGCTCTTCAATGACCTGGTATCTTCCAGCAAAAACAGTGCCCCTTGTCAATTCACCTGTGTCCGTCTCCAGGTTCTGTGTCGGAAGAACAGAGATATCTTCTATCTGCGTCAAAGAGGCCGCACAGCTGTTGCAAAAGCGACTATCTTCCGGGTTCAGCGTGTGGCACTTGGGGCATTCGATTGCCATCTATTCCTCGCTATCAGAATATCAATTAACTAAATCCGATTTTTCCTTTTTAAAACGGCATGTATTGAGTGGTTCTATCTGATTTCTCTTCATGATTGGACACAAACCAATCTTGACAGGACCGGGCAAAAAACTCGCTCTATTATAAAAAGAATACACAAAGCGAAATTCCTCTTTGATTTCTATCCCCATTCGTTGATTTAAATTTAGTTGTCTCATTTTCTTAATCCTTTATTAGTGTTTTCATTTAATAAAACTCATCTGAGGCTGCTGAGTTTCATTTTTCTTTCCTTGTGAGCCATAAAGTGTCATAAATTTGTCCTCTCATATATATATACGTAGCAAGAGATAAAAAGTAATCACATGAATGTGTGATTTTTTTGTGTGAATGTAAATTTAATGGAGATTGTCTCACGGTGAAGCGATGGATGTCGGAGACAGGATTGGCGACATTTATGGAAGAATAATCCTGATATGCTTTTATTCCTCTCAATATGCTTTTTAAACATTCTTTAAGCACTGCCTCATCCTCCTATCCAAATGAAATAGCAAGGAACATGCCAATTGAGCTAGTCAAGGGAAGATTCCAGAATTTTTAGAAAACCAGGGGAAAATAATGTCCGTTGGCGCAACAATCAGTGTTCAAGAATGAACACTCAGCTGGATTGAGAAACGGATTTGAAAAGACTTTTAAATTTCCCCTGTAAACTTATTTTACAGAAACATGCACTCCCCAGTGTCGGGCAACAAAAGTGAGTAAAGGTAGTGTGACGACATGACCAGCTTATTCACTGCAGATTCTGGCTACGGCGGAGATGAAGAGCAACGGGATGAAATCAACGCATTGAGATTGACAAATACAATCGAACACATTACAGTTTCTCCCGCCTATCATTTGTTTAAATCACTGGGAGGTGAATCATGGAAAGCACATACAAAGTCATAGAACTCATCGGAACAAGTCCCAGCTCTTGGGAAGAAGCGGCGAAAAACGCTGTTGAAACAGCCAGAAAAACGCTAAAAGATTTGAGAGTTGCAGAAGCCGTTGAATTCGATATGAAGGTTGAGGACGGAAAGGTCACAGCCTTTCGTACTAAAGTAAAAGTTTCCTTTAAGTATCAAGAATAATCCGAATAACCTGCCTTTATGATTCCTGTTGTCGTTGCCAGGATTGAAGGGATTCTTCCTCTCTGCCCGGCACTGGTTTGGCAATCTTATCCTTGTATCATTGCTTCGCCCTATTCTTAATGACATCTAAAAATTGTTAATGAACAGTAAAGCCATCGAGTATTATGAGAAATTCTTTGACCTCTGGAAGGACGCTGACCCGGGCATAGTTAAAATCACTGATGCTAAGAAATGTCTTACTGAACTAAGAACCTCTTAAATCTATATATTTGTTGGTTAAGTTTTTTTATAGTAATATTGAGGCTGCAAGTAAAATTTTTGTAATGCTTTTAACAGGGGGTTTAGAAATGGCAGAGCCTAAAAAAAGATCAATAGTCTCTTTTTTAATCCTATTCCTTAGTCTTTTGTTTGTTTTTTCCCTGTTTTCATGCCGCCCTATAGTCCCTGTAGAAATAGAAAAAGAGCCGATCAGGAGAATCAAGTATATTAGCGCAGAAGGATTAGAGAAAAGGATTAATAAATTCCGCCAGGTGAAACTGGCTCATCTTCCCACATCCTTGGAGAAGATGCGAACCCTTTCTGTTGAGTTGAATGGTCCCACGATCTACATCAAACGAGATGACATGACAGGCTTGGCTTTTGGAGGAAACAAAGCTCGAAAGCTGGAATTTATCATAGCCGATGCCCTAGCTAAGAAAGCCAATGCGGTTATCACATCAGCAGGAGTTCAATCAAACTGGTGTCGGCAGACAGCAGCCGCTGCTCGAGCATATGGCATGAAACCTATTCTGGTATTATTTAAAAGCCCAGATTCCCCTTCAGGATACGACGGAAACCTTCTTTTAGATTTTATTCTTGATGCTGATATAAGGATTATCGAACCCGAGGAAGGGGAAATAATGGACAGCGAGGAAATTATCAAAAGCTTCGCAGCTGAGGAAAGAA
>JASFPJ010000051.1:0-14674 GCA_050116035.1 Candidatus Aminicenantota bacterium
GATCAACCAGAAGTTTCGCACCGAAATTATCTTCATAGAAAGCCTGAGATTCAGGAATATCCTGGTAATAAAGCCATATGATATTGGCCATGATACCAAGACTATCTGGGCGTGTGGATTTCTGTTTTGGGCGAGGATAGATAGTTTGAACTTGAGCTAACTGTTCGAGCAGCAAAGTGTTTTGGGAATGCTCCAGAAAGCGTTCGAATTCCAGAAAATATCCTGCAGGGTCATAGGCCACGAATCCCTTTATGGGGATACGAGAGGATTCTTTCAAAGGATTCCGTATCTCGACTCCCTGACTTTTGAGATACTGATACCATTGGTCGATTTCCTGAGTGACAAATGAGAGTGTGACCGTTTTTGGCTCTGAGGGATCGTGCATGCCTTTGGTTTCGTCCACTAAGCCGATGAAGGTTGACAGGGATATCCGGTAGATTTTGGCGAATCCATAATCCAAAACCTTCTCCAAACCCAGAACATCCCCATAAAACCTTTCCGCCTCCTCCAGATCCGGATAATAAAAAAACACTAGATTCGCCTGAATGGATAAAATCTCACTTTTGCTCCCCTTCATTTCTCTTTGCTCCTGTTGACAGTTACTGAAGAATAGACAGACTGAGAAAGCCAAAACCCATGCTGTTTTTATGGCTTTTCCCATAGGAAGACGATATTAAATGCCAAATCGGAAGGAAAGTCAATTAGATGTCAAATAATAAAAAAAATGGGGATGGTTCCCTTTTTTAGTAGGTAGAATATGGTGTCGGCCTATTTTATGAATAATTCATGTTACTTACATGTGTCGCATGTTTTTGTCGAACAGGTCGTGCACGCTTCAGAGGAAGAGCTGAGACGGCTGCTTCCGCCTCCTATGCCAAAAGAAGAAAAAAGCTTCTTTACACTGTGACTCCCGCAAGATGTACAGGTAACGCTTTTTTCTCCTCCGATTGAAACGAGAGTTTCAAAGTGATTTCCGCACTTTTTGCAGATGAACTCGTAGATGGGCATGATATGAATATTTTAAATCATTTGAATGCAGAGAACAATCCGAATTGAAAAGAATTCTCAGGTTATCAAGCCTGACTTAAAAACCAACAATTGAGCCTGATAACAGCTTCCTATTTGACTGCGATGGCTTCGATTTCGACTTTCACATCCTTGGGCAGGCGGGCCACCTGCACGGCAGCTCGAGCAGGGTAAGGAGGTTTGAAGAATTCGCCGTATACAGCATTCATCTTGCTGAAATCATCCATATCTTGAAGGAAAACAGAGCATTTGACCACTTTATCGAACGAACTTCCTCCGGCTTCAAGAACAGCTTTCATGTTATTCAGAACGAGCCGTGTCTGTTCTTCTACATCTCCCATTTTCAGCTCTCCCGTTTGAGGGTCGATCGCGATTTGGCCCGATGCAAAAATGAAACCGTTCGCTTCTATGGCCTGAGAATAGGGACCGATCGCTTCGGGGGCTTTGTCTGTTTTGATTTCTTTTTTCATTCCTTTACTCCTTCGTTGATTGAGAGAAAAATGAGGGCCTATCAAGGCCATGCCGCTCAAGGCCAACAGAGCTTCTCTTCTTTTCATTTGAAGTGCTCCTTTAAAAAGGATGGGTTGCCTCTATTGAGTTTTTAATTTGCTTTGGGAGGCTTTTCTCCCCAGCAGGCATGAGACCTCATTCTATAATAAACTGCCGCAAAGTCAAGAAGAGCCAGGTGGAAGTATCTCTCAATCCGTGATAACAGGAGGTGCTATAAATCAGACTGAGTGCATCGAATACACGCAGGCTTTGCCCAACGAAATAAACAATCTATCCTGCGAAGGCTTATGGGTAAAAAAAACCGTTTGAAGGCGGAGCGGAATGGTTGTTTTGACATCCACTTTGTCTCATGGTATATGAAGGATTCGGGTCGGTGGAAAATATCATGCTTTTTAAATTAAAGGTGATTCTGTACAATTACCTTTATTCATATACATTTTCTTTGAATAATAAAATGGAGAATCAAAGGAGGCTTCAATGAAAAAATGTCTCTGTGCCATGTCGATGCTACTTGTGCTGCTCATTGCCACACCCGGACTCCAGGCCAGTGGGATCGATATTAACGACACCAAACTGTTGAGCCAGCCAGCAGTCAGCAAGACGCATATTGCTTTTGCATATGCTGGAGACCTCTGGGTGGCCGGTATCGATGGAAAAGGAGTTCGACGTTTGACATCCGCTCAGGGAACTGAATCCGACCCTGTCTTTTCACCGGATGGAAAACTCATCGCGTTCAATGGGGAGTATGATGGAAATATGGATGTTTACATAGTCCCTGTAGAAGGAGGCGTTCCCAAACGGCTCACCTGGCATCCGGGCCAAGACGCTGTTCGGGGATTTACGACTTGCGGGGCTTCGGTGCTGTTCGTCTCCGGTCGCTACAGTTTCACCAGAGCGTATACTCAGCTTTTTACAGTACCTGTGGAAGGCGGCGGTTTCCCTGAATCTTTAGAGATTCCCAACGCGAGTCGAGCCACATTTTCTCCGGATGGCAAGAGAATGGCGTACACGCCGCTCCGGGAAGTCTTTCATCAGTGGAAGAATTATAGAGGAGGCACGGTTTCTGAGATCTGGCTGTTTACTTTCAGCGACTATGCTGTCGAGAAGATTCCTCAGCCTGAGGGCTACTGTAACGACACAGATCCGATGTGGGTGGAGGACAAGATTTATTTTCGGTCTGACCGGAATGGAGAGTTCAATCTGTTCTCGTTCGACCTTCAAACAAAAGAGATCAAACAGCTCACTTCTCACACAGATTTTCCTGTGATCAAGGCGTCTTCTGGGGGTGGAAAAATTATCTATGAACAGGCTGGACATCTCCATATCTACGACATCGCCCATGCCCAGAGCAACAAGCTAGTCGTCGGAGTGGCGGCGGATCTTCTGGAGCTGCGTCATCGCTATGTTAAAGGATTTCGGTATATCCGCAGCGGCTGGATCTCGCCTTCGGGTGCCAGAGCTGTCGTGAATTTTCGTGGCGATGTGGTAACGGTTCCAGCTGAGAAAGGGGATCCCCGCAACCTGACACAGACAACAAATATCCACGAACGCTGGCCTGTCTGGTCACCGGATGGGAAGTCTATCGCTTACATTTCCGATGAAAGCGGCGAGTACGAACTTCACATCAAGCCTCAGGATGGCAGGGGGGAGGCAAAAAAATATAAGCTCACTGGATCTGGCTTTTATGACGGCATTGCCTGGTCTCCAGACAGCCAGAAAATCTCTTATGCGGATAACTCGTTGACTCTTTACTGGATGGATTTGAAGACCGGCGCGACGAAGAAGATTGCCTCCAAATACCTGTATGGTCCTCGCCAGTACCGGAGCGTTCCGTCTGTCTGGTCACCTGATTCAAAATGGATCGCCTACACGCTGAACACCGCGGCCTACATCTCGAGAGTCTACTTGTATTCCATCGAAAAGGACAAGTCTTATCCAGTCTCAGATGGAATGAGCGATGTCAGCGATACGGTGTTTGATGAGAGCGGCAAGTACCTTTACTTCTTTGGATCCACGGATGCGGGCCCGGTCAGGCAGTGGTTTGCCATGTCCAATGCGGACATGGAAATGACACGCTCGATCTATCTGGCTGTGCTGCAAAAAGATGTCCCATCGCCTCTGGCCAGAGAAAGTGATGAGGAGGAGGGAGTGGAGAAGAAGACAGAGAAAAAAGAGGAAAAGCCGGCAAAGAAATCCAGTAAAAAGAAGGGCAGATCCGAAGCGAAGGAAGCGAAACCTGTTTTTTCTGTTGATTTAGAGGGACTCAACTACAGGATTCTGGCCTTGCCTATTCGCGCCGGTGCTTATTTTGGCCTCCAGGCCGGCAGCGAAGGAGAGGTTTATTATCTTGAATCTCCCGCAGGAAGCAGAAGCCCTTATGCCAGTGGGACAAAGCTGAAAAGATTCACACTCAAAGACAAAAAAGATGAAGAGATGATGCCCAATGTCAATGGATTCATGATTTCAGCCGATAAGAAGAAACTCATGTATGAAACAAGAAACAGTCTTGGCATCGTACCTGCGGGCAAAAAATCTAAGCCTGGCGCAGGAAAGCTCAACACTGACGCCATAGAAGTCCGGATCGATCCCCGCGTTGAATGGAAGCAGATCTTCAATGAAGCCTGGAGGATCAACCGTGATTATTTCTATGCCACCAATATGCATGGGGCGGACTGGGAAGCCATGAAAGAAAAATATGAGGTTTTCCTCCCACATCTCTCCTGCCGGAGCGACCTGAACCGAGTGATCCGGTGGATGTGCAGTGAGCTGGCAGTCGGCCATCATCGTGTCGGCGGAGGTGATTATCTTTACCGGCCTCAGCGCATTGCCGGTGGTTTGCTCGGGGCTGATTATGCGATCGAGAATGGCCGTTACCGTTTTAAAAAGGTTTATGGTGGCCTGAACTGGAATCCACAGCTCCGCTCTCCGTTGACTGAGCCAGGAGTGGATGTGAAAGAGGGAGAATATCTCCTGGCTGTCCAGGGGCAAGACATCCGTCCCCCGGAGAATCTTTTCCGTTTTTTCGAGAATACATCCGGAAAGCTTATCGAGATGACGGTGGGTCCGAATCCGAACGGAACAGGTTCTCGAACAGTGTCGGTTGTTCCTGTTGGGAATGAGTACGCACTGCGGAACCGGGATTGGGTGGAAGGAAACTTGAAGAAAGTCGATGAAGCCACGGGTGGCCGTGTGGCATACGTTTATGTGCCCAACACGTCGACATCAGGACACACCTATTTCAAACGCTACTTTTTTCCTCAAGTCCATAAGGATGCCGTGATCATCGATGAGCGCTTCAACGGTGGAGGGTTGGTTGCCGATTACTACATCGATATCCTGCGTCGTCCGTTGACCTGCTACTGGCACACGCGGTATGGCCAGGACCTCAAAACACCCGGGGCTTCCATTCAAGGTCCCAAGGTTATGCTCATCAACGAAAATGCGGGTTCTGGCGGAGATCTGCTGCCCTGGATGTTCCGCAAATTCAAACTCGGCAAGCTGATCGGAAAGAGAACCTGGGGAGGCCTTGTCGGGACTCTCGGTTTTCCGGAATTGCTGGATGGCGGTTATATCTCCGCTCCCAACCTGGCTATCTGGACCGAAGATGGCTGGATAGTGGAAAATGTTGGAGTGCCTCCGGATATCGAAGTCGAGCAGTGGCCCGCAGATGTGATCGCCGGAAGAGATCCGCAGCTGGAAAAGGCCATTGAAGTCATCATGGATGAGCTCGAGAAGAATCCGCCCAAAAAGCCCAAACGTCCCCCTTATCCTGTGAGGATCAAGAAGTAGAGGATGGGGCTTGGCTGCGAAGTAGGTAGAGAGGAGGCTGAACCCATAGTCTGAATACCATAAGGGATTTTCAATACACGCAACACCAGTGCAAATAGGATGAGTGGATAGCTATAAAAAGTTATGGCAGAGAAATAATGAGTTGCTCTCCAATACAGCTTTTCCTTAAAATTTAAAATGATGTTTATTATGGTTGACTGATGAATGATTTCCATTTACTTGTTTTAAAGCTCAAACTAAGAAGGGGAGTTATTTTGTGTAAGTCATTCAGATAAGAGTGGTGAATTCGAAAATGCCCAAAGCGCGGAAGGACAAAGTGGTGAACGAAAACCAGAGAATAAGTCTGTCCCGGGATTTGGGCTTTTTTGCGGCCTTATCCGTTGGAGTCGGAACCATGATCGGGGCCGGTATCTTTGTTCTGCCCGGAATAGTCGCCAACATGGCCGGGCCGGCGGTTCTCCTTTCCTTTATTATCTGCGGAGTGGTCGCCATACTAATCGCCTTATGTATGGCCGAGTTGTCTACGGGAATGCCTTATGCGGGAGGCGGATATCTTTTTATGGTCAGGGCTTTTGGTCCACTCGTGGGGACCATTATGGGTTGGAGCCTGTGGCTGAGCCTTGTGTTCGCCTCTGCCTTTTATATGATTGGATTCGGCTATTATGTGAGTGATGCCCTGGGTGCTTCGCCCACTGTTATTGCTCTTGTCATAACCGCATTACTCGGGCTTTTAAATTTTATCGGTGCCAAGGAGACAGGAGGCACGCAGACAGTTATCGTCGGTGTGCTACTTTTTATCCTGGTTGCTTTCGTTTCTCGTTCTCTATTTAATGTGGATTTTCAGAGATTGACTCCTTTTATCCCTCCGGAGATAGGGTATACTGGTATTCTTGTCACCCTCCCGATTCTCTTCATCACTTTCATGGGATTTGCGGAAATTTCTGCCATTTCAGAAGAGATTCGCAACCCCAAAAAAAATCTTCCCCTCTCTCTCGTCGGTTCAGTTGTGATCGTGATTGTGCTCTATTGTGCGGTGGTCTTTTGTATTCTGGGACTCCGAAATTATAATGATCCGAACATGGCCAATGAGACGGTGCTCATGGATTTAGCCCGCCAGATCATGGGCAATGGGGGATACATCCTGGTTCTTCTTGGGGGAATCCTCGCGACAGTCTCCTCTGCCAATGCGAGCGTGCTCGCTGCATCGAGGGTCAACTTTGCTATGGGCCGAGACCAGCTCATGCCCGATTGGCTGAATCAGATTCATTCACGCTTCAAGACGCCTTATCGCTCGATTGTCACAACAACTGTTTTAACCATGCTTTTGTTGGTGCTTCTCGGAGGGCATCTCGAGCTTTTGGCGGAAGTGGCGGGCTTTTTGAGTCTCGTCCTGTATTCTCTTATCACACTCGCCTGCATCATAATGAGGCACGCGAGACTCGACTGGTACAAGCCCAACTTTCGGGCACCCGGATATCCAGTTGTTCCATTGCTGGGATTGTTCGGTTGTATCTTTGTCATCGTTAACACGAGCCGGGTATCACTCATCATCGGGAACATGATCATTGCCACGAGTTTTATCTGGTATATGCTGTTCTTGCGCCGGGGAACTCAATTGGTCGGGGCATCGAACATACTGTGGAAAGATAAGGTGATGAAACCTCTCATGGTGAGAGCCAAGGAATACCTGGCCACGCGACGGGAAGAGGTTCCTGTCATCCTTGTGCCTCTAGCCAATCCCGATACTGAATATTCTCTTCTGATGTTGAGTACGACCCTGGCAAAAAGAAACAAAGCCCATTTGCAGTTGATTCATGTTGTGGATGTTCCCGGGCAAACTCCTCTAGAAGCGGGTGGTCTGGAGTATGAAAAACAAAGGTGGGAGGAAAAAACGCTTCTGGAGACAGCGTCTTATCATGCGGCCGAACAGGGAGTCAGGGCTCGAGCCACGGCTATTGTGGCACGCAGCGTCTCGTCCGCCATTCTCAGCGTGGCGGAGATGGAACAGCCTGAATACATTATCATGGGCTGGAAGGGGGAGGTCCGCATGTCACGCACCGGCCGGACCAATGTGGCAGATGTACTCAAGATTGCGAGAGGAAACGTTCTGGTTCTCAAAGACCGAGGTCTGCAGGATGTTCGCCGCATAATCGTGCCCGTCAGCGGAGGTTCGCATGCGCAGCTGGGACTCAGACTTGCCCAGGACCTGGCTGAAGAGTGGAAAGCCTCGATAACCGCCCTGAATATCCAGATTGGCCGGGGTCCTTCTGCCGCCAATACTGAATTCGACAGACAGAGCATCCAGCTCTTTCAGGATAAAGCGAAGGAATTTGTCAAAGACACTCTGGATGCGGTGGGAATCTCTGCAAAAGTGGAAGTGGTCATCGACACGGATATCGCTCGCGCCATCGCCAAGACCGCCCGAAAACAAGACCTTATTGTTATTGGAGCATCAGAGGAATGGGCTCTCCGTCGATGGCTTTTCGGTTCGATTCCGGATAAGGTGGCTGACCAAGCTGAATCATCTGTGCTTATGGTCCGCTCCAAAACATAACAACAGGATGGGATCACAGGATAGGGTCAGGCCTTGTCTTCAAGAAAGGTGACCTTTATTCCTTTTATTTCCCGTGCTTCCTTAAGATAAGGCCTGACTCCATCCCTCTTACGTGAAATTACTGAAATTACTAAGGTCTGACCCCATATCACATATCAATTTTTGATCATATCTGTACGGATCAGGATGTCAAATCCGTCAAAGAAATAGCGGCGGATTCCCTCGTCTTCTTTATACTCTCCTTTTCCCTCCAATATATCCTTAAATGCTTTCAACACACGGGCGATGACCTCGCTCTTGACCCAGGGATCGTTGTGCCCGGAACAGAGATAGTCGTACTCATCCATCCGATCCCTCATTTTTTCAAGAGAAGCTATATAGTCATCGAGGTTGACATCTTCAGGGTAAGCGTACAAAGGGCCCGGGAAGAAAGTGTCGCCTGTGAAGAGTATCCGGTTTTTCCTGTCGAGCAGACAGATTGAACCCGGTGAGTGACCGGGCGTATAGATGACTTCCATGATTCTTTCTCCAAGGTCGACCAGATCACCATCTTCAAGAAGAGATGTGGGCTCGACCGGAGGGATTTTCCAAGTGGATGCGTCAAATCCTTCAGGCAAGGGCTTCCAGATCGAATCTCCTGTGACACTCGGCAGGAGCCGCGCATGACTCGCTCCCTCACGCAATTTCCGGATACAGTCTGCATCGTTAAAGCAGGCGGTTTCCTCGAACTGGAAGTTATTTCCGATGTGATCCCAATGAGTATGGGTGTTCACGGCGGATACCGGAAGGTCGGTCAACTCTTTAACCACTTGTCTGAGGTCTCCAATGCCTGTTCCTGTATCGATCACAATCGCTCTTTTTTTCCCGACGGCAAGATAAGAGATGGCTTCCTCAAACTGATAAGGTTCATAGATGGCATAAGTATCCGGAGTGAGTTGATAGACCTCGAACCATTTCTGGCTGGTTTCCACTTTATCCAGAGTGGAGTACACGGGACGGGGAAGTTTTTCCCACCATTTGGCCGGCTGAATGAGTTCCGATCTTTTCTGCTCAGAAGCTTGTTTCTTTTCCGGAGAGCATTGATTGAGGGCCAGAACAAGAAATAAGAGAGAACAGAGAATGCAAACACAACACTCGGCCGGTTTGATTTTTTTTCTTTTGTGCATTTTCAACTCCTCTCCGAATGTCTTATATCTCAGAGAAGAGTTGAAGTCAATCCGACCTGATTGACAATGAGTTTAGCCAGTGATATATGCTAAAGACTGAGAATCTCGAAGAATACGACAAATCATTAATGATTAATCTTTAAATTTTTTTCGCTAAGGATTTAAAAGGAGGCAATAAATGGCTGAAAATAAAGAAGAAATGAAGAGTCCAGACCCTTGGTCCAGAGTGATTGGCGGCTTAATCCTCATTCTGTTAGGTGTTCTTTTCCTCCTGGCAACCATGGATGTCATTTCCTGGGGGATTTGGTGGGCCTATTTCTTGTGTGGGTTAGGAGTCATCTTCATCTTTGAAGCTGTCATCAGGAGCTCAAGTCCCTCCTTTCGTCAACATCTCACAGGCAGGCTGATCGCCGGAATTGTCCTTATACTTCTCGGCGGGTCTTTCATATTTGGTGTGACGAACTGGTGGCCATTCATTATCATTGGCGTTGGAGTCGCACTCATTATTTCCACTCTATGGACTCAGAAAAAGCTGGAATAAAAGAAAAAGAATAGAGTTCGGTACGTATTAACTGGAAATTTCTTTTTCCGGCTCGGGCGTTCATGCTATCCTGCACAGCGAGCCGCACAGATTCATAAAGAAAGAGTCAAGTAATGAGATGGAGAAACTGAAGAATACTTCTGAAGTCGTCATCGTGGGTGGCGGCATAATGGGAACGAGTGCGGCTTATTATCTGGCCCAGCGCGGGGCCTCAGATGTTATCCTTCTGGAAAGAGATCTTCTTGCTCAGGCTACAACCGGTTTGAGTGTCGGTGGCATTCGGCAGCAGTTCTCCCATCCGGCGAATATTCGACTCTCCCAGCATTCTGTGCGTGTGTTTGAGAACTTCAAGGAAGAGTTTGGCGGGGATATATACTTCCGCAAGGCAGGCTATCTGTTTCTGGCTCAAAAAGAAGAAACCTGGAGTGATATTTTATCCAGTGTGGAGACACAACGCGAGATGAAAGTTCCGGTAGAAGTTCTCACTCCCGATGAGATCAAACGCCGTTGGCCTTACCTGCGTGTGGATGATTTAGTGGGAGGCACATTCGGCCCAGAAGACGGATATGCGGATCCGTATCTTGTGGCCATGGGTTTTGCGGATCAGGCCAGAAGACTTGGTGTTTGTGTAGAAGAAAAAACAGAAGTGATCGGAGTCAGAGTCAAGAACGGAAGAGTGGAAGGAGTCGAGACAACTAGAGGACCGATTGCGGCTCCCATTGTGGTCAATGTGGCCGGACCCTGGGCGGGAGAAGTGGCCCGAATGGCCGGGCTGGATCTTCCTGTGAGACCTTTTCGCCGCCAGGTGTTCGCGACAAGCCCTTTTGATGCCATTCCCAAGCCTGTTCCGATGGTCATCGACCAGGATTTGACTTTTTATTTTAGAGGAGAGGAGCCGAATATCATCATGGGAATGAGCGATGCGGAGGAGCCATCCAGTTTCAACACACATGTGGACCGGGATTTCATGGAGAAGGTGAGCGAGGCGGCAATTCACCGGGCGTCCATCCTGGAGAGAGCGGAGATCATCCGTGGTTGGGGAGGGCTCTACACGATTACTCCGGATGATAATCCGATAATCGGAGCCGCTCCAAGCGTGGAAGGATTCTTCAGTGCCATCGGCTTTTCGGGTCACGGTTTCCAGCACGCCCCTGCTGTCGGATTAATCCTGAGTGAACTCATCTTGAGCGGTCGTTCAAGCTTTGATCTGAAACCCTTTGCTTATGACAGATTTGATGGTATAAAAAAAGAAGGGGAAAGGAGAGTCGTGTGAAGTCATGAAAATCAAAATACTTTCTCAAAATGATGTGGCACAGGCTGTGACCATGGCTGAAGCCATCAAGGCGGTCAAAAAGGCATTTATCCAGCTTTCTTCTGGGGAGGCAGAGGTTCCGCTCAGGACTCAGATTCCAGTGAAAAAGCGGAGTGCGACGACTCTTTTCATGCCTGCGTACTTAGCAAAAAGTGATTCCATGGGAGCCAAGATTGTCTCGGTCTTTCCGAATAATCGGAGAATGGGGCTTTCCACGATTCATGCATTGGTGATCCTGGTCGATGCGAAGACTGGCCAGCCTCAGGCGGTGATGGATGGTACCTATCTGACTGCTCTGCGCACAGGAGCCGCTTCAGGCTTAGCGACAGACCTCCTGGCACGGAAAGATTCGCGAGTGGCGGCCATTTTTGGCGCAGGCACTCAAGCACGAACTCAGCTTGAGGCGGTCTGTACGGTTCGAAATATCGAGAGAGCCTGGGTGTATGATGTGAAGCCAGGGGTCGCGCAGGCATATGCGAAGGAGATGAAAACCCGCGGCCGCCCGATACCCGCAGATATTCGTGTGGCAAAAACCTCAAAACAGGCGCTCCGTGAAGCGGATGTGGTATGTACAGCCACCACTTCCTTCAGACCTGTATTTGCTGACGGCAACCTGAAGCTGGGTGTTCATATCAACGGTGTCGGCTCCTATACGCCCGAGATGCAGGAGATTCCCGCCCGAACCGTTGTGCGCTCTAAAGTGGTTGTGGACTCAAGAGAAGCCAGCCTTGCTGAGGCCGGAGATTTGATCATTTCCATAGACGGAGGGCTCATTTCCAATAAGAACATTCACGGAGAAATCGGAGAGGTCGCATCAGGCAAGATCCCAGGCCGTGAATCCGTGGAAGAGACGACATTTTTCAAGTCGGTGGGCCTGGCCGTCCAAGACGTGGCTGTGGCTGAGTATGTGCGGCAGCGGGCGGAAGAGCTGGGACTCGGCCTTGATGTGGAAATATAAATCAGCTCTCAATCATTGACTTTAAAAATGGCCCATGGTGTTTAAAGTCTGTCTCGTTTACTTTCCCCATTTAAAGAGTTCAAGAAAAAATTTCTGAATTATCATTGGCTATCTTTTTTGATCCCTTTCGAGCGGTCGGGGTCTTCGGGTTTTTTGACTTTCTTGGGAGGATTCTTCTTTAATTCCTCCAGAAGCACTTCCACAGCCTTTTCCAGACTCGGGTCTTTTCCTTGAGCGACGAGCTCGGGTCTATCCATGATTTCGATGTCCGGTTCAACGCCCATTCCCTCTATTGTCCAGTTGCCCTCAGTATCCATCATTCCAAATGTCGGAACAGCTGTATAGCCTCCATCGACCAGCCTTGGATTACCGGAAACTCCCACTGTTCCTCCCCAGGTGCGGGTTCCGATCAGGAGTCCCAGTTTTTTCTTCTTGAAAAAGTAGGGAAAAATGTCACCGCCTGAACCGGCGTAATGGTTGATCAGCATGACTTTAGGTCCATCGTGAGCGGCGCCGGGTGTTTGAGTCGGCAATATTCCTCTCCTTCCCCAGTAGCTCAAGATTTTTCTGGAGAGAAGTTCGGTCATGACATCCGGGATGAATCCCCCTCCGTTATACCTGTCATCGATGATCAGGGCTTCTTTATTCCTGAAGGCGTAGAATCCCTTGAACAATTCCCGGTTGCCTTCAAACGAGGTGTTGGGGACGTGGATATAACCTATCCTCCCCCCAGATAATTTATCCACCATCTCTCTCCGTGAATTCACCCAGTCCAGGTAAAAAAGGTTCAGCTCACTCTTGATCGGTTTGATCCAGTATTCTCTTCCCCCTTCCTTTGTGGGTTTTTTGTTCACCACGATGGAGATCTTCTTTCCCACGGTGTTTTCCAGAAATCTGTAGGGATTATCTCCAGTTTTAATGTCATGATTGTTGAGGCTGATGAGATAATCGCCCTCTTTAACATCGATGCCCTGTTCGGTAAGAGGAGACCGTGTCCCTTCATTCCAGTTTTCACCCTTGTAGATTTTACTGATGATGTACCTGTTTGATTTCTCATCTGCCTTGAGCTCTGCCCCCAAAAGCCCGCCTTCGATCCGTTCGACTCTTGGAAAATCGCCCCAATTGATGTAGCAGTGGCCAGCATTCAATTCTCCGACCAGCTCACCGAAAATAAAATCCAAATCCGCTCTATGACTGAGAAAAGGGACGAGCTGTCCGTATTTTTCCTTCATTTTGTCCCAGTCCACATTATGCAGATTCTTGACATAGAACCAGTCTCTGTAGATTCTCCAGCCATCTTCGAAGATCTGCCTCCATTCTTTCAGGGGATCGATTTTCATCGTTAAATCGGATAAATCCAGCTCTCCAACCCCAACTTTCTGGTCTGGTTTGAGGTCTGTAATCCCGAATTTCTGTTGGGCTCGGTACAGGATTTTTTTTCCATCAGCCGACAGAGTCCCGTCAGTTATTCCTTTGAGGATGACTGCGTCTTTTTTATCCTCGATCTTATACACATGGAGCGCGTTGTCTTTAACGTAGAGAATCCCGCCTTCCACAGCGGCAAGGTTCGAGTAGTTCCCGGCTTGGAGCGGGAAGGACACGATCCTGTTGTTTATGCCGTCAAAATCGATCTTCACTGCGGGGGCTTTCTCTTCTTTGGCCTTTTGTGCGGCCTTCTGTTTTTTCTTCGTATCCAATTTCTTGATTTCTTCGACATCATTCTTGTCCTTGAAGAGGGGGGGAATTGTCTTGGTCAGAGCAATGGCATAGATATTGGTGGAATTCTGGTAGATATAGTCGAATTCAAAGCTTGAAAAACTCAGGTTGAAATCTCTGTCCGAAAGAAAAAAGAGGTATTTACCACAAGTGGAAAAGACTGGGGAGAAGTCGATGTAGATATCGTCGGTCACCTGGAAAGATTTGTCCTGCTCAAGAGAATACACCCAGACTGCATCCTGCGTGTTTTCACTGAATTTCACATAGACGACCCATTTTGAATCCGGAGACCAGGTGTAATATCGAATGTCCCCTCGACGGGCTTTGTCGACATTCGTGATCTTCTTTGTTTTGATATCCAGAATCTGAAGATTTTGATCCCTGTCCCCGAAAAGGAGCTTTGTGCTGTCCGGAGACCAGGCAGGAGGGAAACGCCATGTGTGACTGTTTTCTGTGAGAGAGGTGATGGTGCCTTTATTGATGCGGTCGATCAAATAAATTTCATACTCACCGGTCACGTCTGAATAGATGGAGATGTATCGGCCATCCGGTGACCATACCGGATTCATCTCTCTGATCCCTTGCGTGTTTGTCAGGTTGTAGGTGATTCCTTCCTTGGCAGGGATGGTGTATACATCTCCTCTGGCCTCGAAGACCGCTCTTTTTCCAGTGGGGGAGATGTCCATACTGGCGATATTTTCTTTCACGTTTTTGATGGTTGGCATAACATACGGGCTGTCATAGTTGATGTTGACTTTGATCCTTTGTGTTTCTCCGGAGCCGAGATCCAGCCTGTAGAGGTATCCTCCATTCTCATAAACCACGAGGCCGTCCTGGCCAGAGGGCCAGAGAACATCGTATTCAGTATGATCAGTGATTTGATCGATTTTTTCTGTTTGCAGATCATACGAGTATAGATTCAATGTGAGATCCCTGTCGGAAACGAAGTAGATTTTGTTCTGGAACCAGATGGGATGCTGATCGGTTCCGGGAAAATTGGTCAATCTTTTTGACACATCTTTGTCAAGGTCGTACATCCAGATATCCTGGGCCATTCCTCCTTTGTACCGTTTCCATGTTCTGAATTCTCTGGCGATAGGTG
>JASFPJ010000052.1:0-14552 GCA_050116035.1 Candidatus Aminicenantota bacterium
TTAAAATATCTTACAAGACCGGCCTTATTCCAGTACCAGGAATAAGGCCTTTTTTTATTCCATTGTTTATTGAAAAGAGTCGACTAGAAAAAGAAGACAGGCTGCTTTTTTACTTTTCATTTCCTGCGGATTGAATGATTCTGCCGATAATTTCCGATGAGGACCGGCCTTCCAGATAAGGGATGATCACCACTCTTCCCCCGGCATCTTCGACCTCTCTCTTTCCGACGACTTCTTCGGGTGCCCAATCTCCTCCTTTGACAAGTACATCAGGCAAAAGAGCAGCAATAACTCTTTGAGGGGTTTCTTCTGAAAAAGAAATGAGATAATCTATATCCTCGATCGCTTCTAAAACTTCAAGCCTTTCTTCCAGAGGGAAGATGGGGCGTGATCCTCCTTTTATTTTCCTGACTGATTCATCTTCATTCACAGCGACAACTAACACATCTCCCAGTTTATTTGCTTCCCGGAAAATGTGGACATGTCCACTATGGAGGAGGTCAAAGCAACCATTGGTGAAAACGACTTTCCCGTTCTGGCGCCTGAGTTCTTCACGAATCTGTATAATTTCGTTGAGATTCTTGAACTTTTTTTTCGCCATCGCCCTCTTCGGGATATCCCCAAAGGGATACCATTTCATTATATTATGAGCATCCTATCACACAAAAAAATTAATCTCACTCATAAGCGACTTGATTTTATCATTATCAGATAAGATTCACAAAAGGCATCCCATTAAAGATCATCCCCTATTCCCTCCCTCTGAATATTTCATCGGCTTCAGGAGTATAGTTCCCCTTCTCATCGTAGAGAAAGAAAGGAGGCAATAGGGTTTCCTGTTCTGAAGAAAAATTGCACGATGCCAGGAACAGGTTTGAGGGACTTTCCTTTCTGGGATGGACAAAACGAATAGACTCTATTCGTATCCTGTTCCTTTCCGCTGCCTGAAAGAATTCTTTCTTCCTTTTTGTCTGAAAGATAAAAAAGGCTCTCCCCTTTTCCTCAAGGAGTTCCCAGGTGCTTTTCATTATATCAAAAATGTCGCACCTCAATTCATGCTTAGCGATGGATTTCTCTTCTGAAGAACTGAGAAGTCCTTCTCCTTTCCTGAAGTAAGGCGGGTTTGAAAAGATAACATCATACTTTTTTCCGGACCGAAATCTCCGCAAATCCTCTTGAACGATGGTGATTTTCTGACTAAGGTCGTTAATCCGGACGTTTCTCTGAGCGAGGTCGGCTAAGGACTCTTGAATCTCCACTGCGGTGATATGCTTAAAGGGCTTGATGCTCAAGAGAAGAGAGACGATGCCGGTTCCTGTACCTAATTCCAGGATTTCATCATCGACTCTGGTTTGGATAAAGTCAGCCAGGAGAGGTGCGTCTACCGAAAAACGGTAACCTTTCTTTTTCTGGAGGACGAGGATTCGACCCATGTAGAAAGAATCAAGAGTCTCATCATCAGCCTTCAGCGAGCTGCTGAGTTTCATCTTCGATCGATTCAGTGAAAACAAGGACTTTTTCAGGAAGGACTTCCGCGAAACCTCCCCGAACGCTTAAGCTTTCTTCTCTTCCGGCCATCCGGTATGAGATATCTCCCTCTCCCAACGCAAGCACAAGAGGACGATGGCCGGGAAGGATCCCAATATAACCTTCAAGGCTGGGGAGAGAAACGTCCTGAACCTCTTCGTCCACAAGAAGCTTCCGCGGAGATATGACTTTAAGACGAATGGCCGAAGGCAGACTATTTGTCATGCGGCTCTCAATTCCTCTGCACGCTGACTGACCTCATCGATACCTCCCACCATGTAAAACGCCTGTTCGGGCTTGTCATCATGGAGGCCTTCTGCGATTTCCCTGAAACCCCTTACAGTTTCTTCGATGGAAACATATTTGCCGGATCTTCCAGTGAATTCCTCGGCCACGTTGAATGGCTGGGAAAGGAACCGCTGAATTTTTCGTGCACGAGCGACGATAACCTTGTCCTCCTCAGAAAGCTCTTCTATACCTAGAATGGTGATGATATCCTGAAGGTCCTTATACCTCTGAAGGATTTCCTTCACGTCTCTGGCAACCCGGTAATGTTCATTGCCGATCACTCTGGGGTCCAGTATCCGGGAAAATGATGACAGAGGGTCAACAGCCGGATAGATTCCCATTTCGGTGAGTGCCCTGGACAGGTTGGTCGTGGCATCAAGATGGGAAAAAGTAGTGGCTGGTGCGGGATCAGTGAAGTCATCCGCAGGAACATAGATGGCCTGGACAGAAGTGATCGAGCCCTTTTTTGTGGATGTGATTCTCTCTTCGAGCTCTCCAAGTTCAGTAGCCAGGTTCGGCTGGTAGCCCACCGCAGAAGGCATCCGTCCCAGAAGGGCGGAAACCTCTGAGCCGGCCTGGACAAAACGGAAGATATTATCGATGAAGAGCAGGATATCCTGATTCATCTCATCTCTGAAATATTCTGCGACGGAAAGAGCCGCCAATCCGACTCTCAACCGTGCTCCTGGAGGTTCAGTCATCTGTCCGTAAATCAGAGCCGTCTTATCGATAACGCCTGATTCTTTCATCTCCAGCCAGAGATCATTCCCTTCTCGAGTTCTCTCTCCCACTCCAGCAAAGACAGAATAACCGCCATGCTTTTTGGCCACATTGTGGATAAGCTCCATGATGATGACAGTCTTCCCGACCCCTGCCCCTCCGAAAAGGCCGATCTTCCCTCCTTTTAAAAAGGGTTGGATGAGGTCAATCACCTTGATTCCTGTCTCGAACATCTCGAGCTTCGTGCTTTGATCCTCAAGCGATGGAGGAGACCGATGGATCGGGTATTTTGTCTTGGCTTTGATCGGACCGAGATAGTCTACGGCTTCTCCAATGACATTGATTAGACGTCCCAGAGTCTCCTCTCCGACCGGAACCTGAATCGGCCCATCCAGGTCCACCGCTTTCATCCCCCGCGCCAGGCCGTCGGTGGGGTGCATGGATACACATCTCACTCTGTCCTCTCCAAGATGCTGTTCCGCCTCCACAATAATATCAACGGGTGTGGGGACATCAAATCCCTCACTCGTGATCTGGATCGCATTGTAAATCTCGGGCAGCTCGATCCCTTTGAACTCGACATCCACTACAGGACCGATAACCTGGATGACCTTTCCTACTTTTTCTTTTTTCTCCTTTGGCTTCGTCTTTGCTTCCACATCTTTTTTTTCTCTGGCTTTCAATTTTTTCTCTGTCATTTTTTTCTCCAACATTTCTATTTTTTGGCTAATGCCTCGACCGCAGTCATGATCTCCAGCAATTCCTTGGTGATGGAAGCCTGACGGATCTTGTTCATAACCAATGTCAAATCACCGATCAACTCCTCCGCATTCTTGGTGGCGTTATCCATGGCCATCATCCTTGCCGCATGCTCCGCCGCTTCAGACTCAAAAAAGAAATGCTGAACCTGACTTTCAACATAGAGCGGAAGGAGGGCTTCAAGGAGAGGGACGGTTCCCGGCTCCCAGTCCGGAGGCAACTCTTCTTCTTCCTGGCCTCCAGGGGGGCTGAGAGGAAGAAGCTTGGTGATGGATATCCTTGGTGAAAGAATGGATTTGAACTCGTTATAGACAACATACACGGCATCAGTTTGGGAAAATACATAGAGCCGCATTAAAAACTGAGCCAGATCTTTCAGCCCTTCCCGGCTAAGCTTTTGGACCTGCTCAGTATACACACGATCAACGGAAAAAGGGGATTTCTTGAAAGAAGCCACTGCCTTTTTTCCTATCAAAACCAGATTCACGCGAGCGTCCTGGGCCTTCTTTTCAAAAAAAGCATGCGCTTCGGTCAGCAAGTTAGAATTAAACGCTCCGGCCAATCCCTTATCTGAGGTAATGACCACTCCTTCCAACCTCTTCTCTTCCCGCTGGGTCAGTAGAGGATGGCCCTGTCTTTTTGCCCAGAGAACGACTTTAGCCATCAAGTCAGGTGAGCCATGCCAGCACGGCCGACCTTCCAGGACAAACTGCTGCGCCTTCTTAAATTTAGCCGTCGCCACAGTCTTCATGGCTTGAGTAATCTGTTGGGTATTCCTGACGCTCTTGATCCTTCTTCTCAGGTCAATTAACTCGGGCATTCTATTCCTTCTCTTCTTTAAACTTGAGATTAAACTCTTTTAGAGCCACCTTGATAGCCTCATCCAGTTCGCCATCGATCTCCTTTTTTCTAGCGATCTTTTTTAACAAATCGGCATGTTCCTTCTCGAAATGCTCGAACATTTTTTTCTCGTATTCTTTAATGCGTTCGACGTTAAACTCATCCAGGAATCCCCTGTTTCCCGCGTAAATGACCAGTATCTGTTTCTCGACAGGCAAGGGGACGTACTGGTCCTGCTTGAGCACCTCGGTCAATCTCTCGCCCCTGTCGAGCTGTGACTGGCTGGCTTTATCCAGTTCTGTGCCAAACTGAGCGAATGTCACCAATTCGCGGTACTGAGCCAAGTCCAGACGCAGCTGTCCAGCCACCTGTTTCATGGCTTTAATCTGGGCATTCCCTCCGACTCTCGAGACCGATATTCCCACGTTGATGGCCGGCCGTATTCCTGCATTGAATAATTCTGGTTCCAGGTATATCTGGCCATCTGTGATAGAGATGACATTGGTGGGGATGTAGCCTGAAACATCACCAGCTTGAGTTTCGATGATGGGAAGTGCTGTCAAGGAACCGCCTCCGTGTTCATCATTGTACTTGGCCGCCCTTTCCAACAACCTGGAATGGAGATAAAACACATCTCCAGGGTAAGCTTCACGGCCAGGAGGGCGTCTCAGGAGGAGAGAGATCTCTCGATAAGCGGCCGCATGTTTGGAGAGATCATCATAAATAAGCAGGGAATGCTGTCCGTTGTCCCGGAAATACTCTCCGATAGCGCATCCGCTGTAAGGCGCCAGGAACTGCAGGGATGAAGGTTCGCTGGCTGATGCAACCACGACGATCGAATAGTCCATCGCTCCATGGTCTTCCAGAATTTTGACGATATACGCGATGGTGGAATTCTTCTGCCCGATGGCCACGTATACACAAATCACATCCTTGCCCTTCTGGTTGATAATCGTGTCCACCGCAATCGCAGTCTTCCCAGTCTGACGGTCACCAATAATCAACTCTCTCTGTCCGCGTCCTATGGGAATCATGGCATCGATGGCTTTAATCCCGGTCTGCAGCGGCTCTTTAACAGGCAGGCGGTCGACAACGCCAGGAGCCAGACGCTCGACGAACATGTAGTCATCTGTTTTGATCGGCCCCTTCTCATCCAGAGGTATCCCCAGAGGATTCACGACTCTTCCGACCATAGCCTGACCCGCGGGAACCTGCATGATGCGGTGAGTGCGTTTGACCATATCTCCTTCTTTGACCAGGTGACTTTCTCCCAGGAGGACAGCGCCCACGCTGTCTTCCTCTAAGTTCAACGCGACGCCATAGATATCATTGGGAAATTCCAGAAGTTCGTTATACATCACTCTATCCAGCCCATAGATCCGCGCAATCCCATCTCCAACAGAGATAACGGTCCCGACTTCCTTGATGTCGACCTCAGCCTCATATCCCTCGATCTGGCGCTGGATGATTTTGCTTATTTCATCGGCTTTGATTTCCATTTTTCTGCCTATCCTTCAATTATTTTTTCTTTGAGTCTCAATAAACTGCCCTTTATCGATACATCATAGACAATGTTTTTTCTTTTAATCAAAAGACCGCCCACGAGTTCTGGGTCGATCCGATACTTCAAAACAACGGGCTTCTTTTCGAGCCGCTCCAACTTCATTTTCAATTTTTTTCTCTGGTCATCGGAAAGAGGGATAACCGAAGCCACTTCATACGTATCCACTCCCTTTTCTTCGTTCCACGCATCAGGCAGAGACTCTATAATCTTAGGAAGAAGCTCAAGTCTGTCGTTTTCCACAAGAAGCAGAATGCATCTCTCTGCTTTTTTCCTTGTCGACGTTGTGGCCAGGAGTTCTTGAGCGATTTGCACTTTTCGGCTTGTGGGCAGGAATGGATTCAAAAGAGCATCTTTCAGCTCTTTATGAGTGTGGAGCATCTCGCTGAAAGCGGACAGCTCCCCGAGAAGGGCTGAAAACTCTGCCTCATCTTTGATAGAGTTAACCAGCCCCAGAGTGTATCTTTTGACCAGAATTTGGCTTTTCATCGAGTTTATCGAGCCTTTCGATGGACCTGTTTATCAGAGAAGATTGAAGCTCAGGGCTCATTTTCCTCTTAATCTTCTCCTCAGCGAGTGCGGTCGCCAGTGCCGCGGAATACTCTCTGAGTTCTCGGATTCTTGAGCGGATTATGCCATCAATTTCCTGTTTGGCAAAATATTTTATCTTCTCTGCTTCCCGCTGCGCCATCTGCATCGTCTCCTCTTTTTCTCTCCGGCCCTCTTTTTCCGCTTCCTTCATCACCTTCTCAATTTCTTTCTCCAATCCGGCTAACCGTGTTTCAATTTCATTCAGTTTTTTTTCCGCATCCTTTCTGGAATCCGCGGCTTCTTTTAAAGACGATTGAATATCCTGGGCTCTCTTCTCAAGAAAGCTCCGGATGGGTTTGTGCAGAAGGTAAGTCAATCCGCCAAAGAGGATGATAAAATTGACGGTCTTCCCTAAAAAATCTATTAAGCCTGAGGAATGCTCTTCTTGCGCAGGAGACATGAAGACGAAGAAAGGCAACACAAGCAAAATGAGAATTATTTTTTTTCTGCCCATCAGTTCATAAGCCTCTGTTCAATGCTCTCGGCTAAGCGCTGGGTTTCCGATTCCAATTCCTCCATCAGACTTTTCACCTGTTTTTCCAGCTGTTTTTTCGCTTCCTCTATCTGATTCCGAGTTTCAGTGCTGATTTCTGTCAGCATCTGTTCCCTCTTCCTCAGTGCCTCTCGTTCATATTTCTCTTTTACTCTCTGGGCTTGATTCTTTGCTTCTTTCAACTTTGCTTCAATCTCGCTGACTGTCTGTTCATAGGCCTCCATCGATTTTTCAAAAGTATCTCTGTCTTTTTTGATTCTAGATTTTCGTTCATTCATGACTCTCCGGAGAGGCCTGAAAAATATCTTGGACAGGACAAAGACGAGAATCCAGACTATTACAAAAACAACGAACAGACTGGCATCAATTTCGATCATTTTTATTGAAAGAAGGTAAAAAAAATTAAGCCAAAATTTATCATTTTTATCTTAAAAAAGCAAGTTTAAGTAAGGGATCGCATCTTAACATTTGACATTTTCCATTCTTTTTATTGTCCAATTCATTTTCATAATTGGGGATGCATAATTGGGGACGTTCCCCATGTTTCTTATAAATGTCAAATGTTGAGACGCGACTCCCTTTTCTTCGATAGCAAGGTCAATTTTAAGTTGAAGAGGTGGCATCTTGGGGAACGTCCCCATATTTTTTTATTGCACCGACTAGAAAGAGAGAGCCAGCGACAACCACACATCCCCCCGAACCTGCCTTGCGAATGGCCCGTTTTAAAGCCCTTAAGGGATCCGGCTCCTTAATTATCCGGTCCCGATATCCAGGAGTTTTTGTTTCGATATCAACAGGCGAGGCCGCTTTGAAATAGGGAAACCGCGTGAGGATGACTTTATCTGCCAGAGGGAAAAGTATATCCGCGATCTTTTCGATCTCCTTATCCCGCATCACGGCAAAAACAAGGATTAGAGGAGAAGGCAGAAAATCCTCGATATATTTCTTTAAACTCAGAACTCCCTCCACGTTGTGAGCTCCATCAAAAATGATGAACGGCTCTCGAGACACCTCTTCCAAACGACCTTCCCATTTGGTATTTTCAATTCCTTCGATAATCTTATTCTTTTTCAATTCTCTCCATCTTATTGAAAGCTGCTCGCAGGTAGCAATGGCCACCACCGCATTTCTTCCCTGGTGTTCTCCCTTAAGGGAGGGTGTAAAAACGTATTCTTCTCCATCCGACCGATAGATAAAAGAGTGCTCTTTTTCTCTTTTTTGAATGGAGAAACAGCCTCCCCTCTCGAATACCCCAAGAAAAGGAGCTTTGAGTTCTTCAGCTCTACTCTTTATTGTCTCATAAGCTTCAATCTCTTCAACTCCGCAAACAACAGGAACACCAGATTTCACAATCCCTGCCTTCTCAAAGGCAATTTGGCTCAAATTCTCTCCCAAGAATTTCTGATGTTCTCCAGAAATCGTCGTGATAACCGAAACACACGGCTCCACAACGTTAGTCGCATCAAATCTTCCCCCCATCCCCACTTCCAAAACAGCTATGTCTGCCTTCTGTTCCCAAAAGTAAAGGAACGCCATGCAAGTGAGAAACTCAAAATATGTGGGAGGAGACAGCAATTTCTTTGACGCAATCAATTCCTCGATTCTTGTCTTGAGCTCTGAGAGTATCCTGCAGAAATCCCGAGAAGAAATCAGCCGATCGCCGATTCGAATTCTCTCTTCGGGTTTGACCAGATGGGGAGAGGTGAAAAGTCCAGCTCGCAAGCCATGGCCGGTCAAGATCTGAGTGAGCATGGCACAGACCGAGCCTTTCCCGTTCGTGCCAGCAACCAACACAGAAGGGTATTTCTGATGAGGATTGTTGAAGGAAGAGAGAATCGCCCGGACGTTATCCAGGCCGAACTTAATGCCTAAATTCTGGACCTTTTCAAGATATTTCAGGCATTGTTCGTATTTCATTCAGGACGATTAAGGAAGAGGCGTAAAGCTCTTATCAAATAAGAGCGCAGATCTTTCCTCTCAACTACATCATCGAGCATCCCATGCTGGAGGAGAAATTCTGACCGCTGGAAACCTTTGGGCAGCTTCTCTTTAATCGTCTGCTCGATGACTCGCGGGCCAGCGAATCCGATAAGAGCGTTTGGCTCAGCAATGTTTATGTCGCCCAGCATGGCAAAGCTTGCAGTCACGCCGCCTGTTGTCGGATCAACAAGCACAGAAATGAACGGAAGCCTTGCCTTATCCAACAGGGCAATCGCAGAGCTGGTTTTCATGAGCTGCATTAAAGAATACACACCTTCCTGCATTCTCGCTCCTCCAGAACAGGAAACGATAATGAGAGGCAGCCTTTCTTCCAAAGCTAACTCCACAGCTCTCGTGATCTTTTCCCCGACAACAGAGCCCATACTTCCTCCCATGAAATTAAAGTCCAGTGCAGCAATAACAACATCCAACCCTCCCATCTTTCCTTTAGCATACAACACAGCATCCTGGAGAGAAGTCTTCTTCTTGTTCTCTTCAAGCCTCTTGGAGTATTTCTTGCTATCCACAAACTGAAGTGGGTCTTCAGGGGAGACGTCCTGATCAACCAGTGCATACTGCCCCTCATCGAAAAAAAGGTTCAGACGCTCAACGGCCGTTAACCTGAAGTGAAAATTGCAGGCAGGACAGACTAGTTTGTTATCAATAATATCCTGTTTATACAGAATCCGACGGCAGTTGTTGCACCGCGTCCACAAATGTTCCATTGTTCTCTACGAAAAATTAGTCTGAATCATACATAAAATCAGTCAGCCTCATTTCTCAATTTCGGAAACTTCAACTCCCGAACAACCCAGGTTCATTTTATACAATCTTCTCTGAAAATTACTCTTTTTTATCTGAAGGAGGTTTTTTCTTCAGCCTCTCGGCAAGGCCTTCAATCACTGATTTGGCTTCTGGAAGATCCGGGAGATCCGGAATCTCTTCTTCTACATCAGATTCATCCTGGAAATGACTCATAACCTCATTCATCAATTTTTTTGTATCTAAAGGTTTCTCAAAATAACCCGAAGCGCCAAAGTTGCGCATCGCTTCATTCCTGTACTGATGCCCCTTATACACTCCAGTCACAATTATCACAGGAACACTTCCCTTGCTCTCTTTGACAATTTTTTGAGTCAGGTCAAAACCATGAAGCTTTGGCAGCATGGCCTCAAGGATAACCAGATCCGGTTTCTCAGTTTGAAACTTCTCGAGGGCCGCGGCACCATCTCTCGCTTTAACAATCTGGATGTTATGGTTCTTAAAGAGCTCAGCCAAAGATTCCAGGCTCTTTATGTCAAAATCAACAATCAGAATCTTCTTCTCCGCCATAGTATTATCCGCCAGAAATTCTAAAATAAACCTGGAGGATTGTCAATTTTCGCCAGGAGATACAAGAAAAGGAGGTTCCCTAAACAAACACACTCCATCAATTTGATCTGATAACGATAAAACTGAATGGCTTGAATCGAGCAACTTATAAAAAGGGTGGCATCCCGGGGGAACATTCCTGGTGCTCGTTTTCTCTGTAATACAAGATATAATCATTACTATGAAAGCGTGAGGGTTTTATGGGCTATCATCAATAATCCCTGGATAGGAACACCATAAGGGCACGACTGCTCACAGTATCCACTACAATTATCACAACGAG
The DNA here is from genome assembly GCA_050116035.1 of Candidatus Aminicenantota bacterium. GTDB lineage: Bacteria > Acidobacteriota > Aminicenantia > Aminicenantales > Aminicenantaceae > SOIA01. Next base: position 10,414 of record JASFPJ010000052.1, read on the forward strand.
CGGCTCTTCCCGCTTCCAGTTGTCTGTACTTCACCATTGCGGTCTTCTCCCGGCCCTGTCCCATAAAATAATGATTATAGCGCATGATGGTGTTTACAGGGACTCCATAGGGACACCGGCTCTCGCACTTGCCACAGGCGTGGCGGCAGTAAAATTCCCCAAAAGTGGCCTCATAGGCAGCAAGAATTTTTTTCTCTGCGGATTTCAGTTTGGTTCCGGATAAAGCCACATAAGCTTCCAGGTCATCGTAATTCTTTATGGTTGGGCAGGCTGTGCTGACGTAAGGATGACTGAGAACAAACTTGATGGCCGCATCCCGAATTTCGTTATAATTGGTCAGGTTGTATTCATTCTTGAAAGCTTCTGCTTGATCTGCTCGGGTTTTTAGTCTTGAAATGAGGGTTTCGAGCCTCTCGGGAACTTCTCTCCCTGATTCCTTCATTTCATCGGCCCTTTCTTTCATCTCCAGATAATTCAAAACAGGGTTTGTTTTCATGATTGTCGTCCCAACATTTTTCTCCTTGTACGCTTTAAGGATATTCTCTCCCATTTCTCTCTGAATGAAATTATAGACAAGCAAAGCCACATCAAATCGTCCGTCCTCAGCTGCGGACATATGAACCTTCTCCATTGTCTCAGGAACATCACCCCATTGTGAACCATGGTTGGAGAGTCCGCAGAACCGGACCCGGCCCTCTGCCTTGAGTTCGCGTATAGCCTCGTGGAATCCCTCAGTTTTCAAATCTTCAACCGTTGAAGGCATATGAATCATCAGGCAGTCGATGGTGTCGGTCTGGAGCCTTTCCAGGCATCTGCGCGCCCGTCCGATATATGACTCCTTTGTTCTATTCCTTCCCAGTGTCAGCTTTGTAGACAAAAAGAAAGATTTTCGGTCCCGGTTTTTTATAACACTGCCGATAGTCTTCTCAACCCCTCCTCTCATGTAACCTTCTGCTGTGTCGATGTAGTTGATGCCTGCATCTAAAACTGCCTCTAACAAAGCCGGATCGTTCAGTTCACCGCTTCCGAGTCCTATATCAGAGACTTTGAACCCCGTACGCCCTAAGGTCCTGAATTCTCTAATCTTGAGCGTATCGCTGGCGAGTGACGATTTTGAATCAAAAAGCATCTCTCCGCGTGACAATCCTGCGCCCACAAGGACTGCCAGAGAGCCACCTAAAAATCCTCGGCGGCTCATCCTTTCCCGACGAATTTCAATATTTTCTTGCTTATTCTTCATGCTGCTCCTTTCAGAGAAGATTTTTTTTCAAAGCCATTACCGGGAAATTCTATAATATATATAGGTTTTCCATGCTACTTTTTTAAATCACCAAGGTCAAGAGAAACTTAGTTCATCTCCTCAGAAGTCAGAACAAAACACAAGCATAAAGATGTATGAGTTTATTCATCCCTTGAGCGGAAGAACGTTCAGCAGGGCTGGATCAAGAATAAAATTAGAGAGAGGGATAAATTATCTCAGCCGGGCACTCGAGAGTGTCAACAAAGAGATAATGATAAGTCTATGCCAGGTAAAAAAAAGGGGGAGAACTCTGTTGTTCTCCCCCTGCGGTGAAATAACTATGCTCGTTATTTTTTCTTCAGGTAGACATTGCCGCTAAAGGTGGTCAGTTTAACCACAGCTCCACCATTATTCACGACACCGGAAATCTTTCGCTTGCTGATTTCACCCGAGATCTTCACTTCAAAATCGCTGTATATCCTTCCGCTGAAGGTTGTTGCCTCGAACTCAAACCCAGAATCGGACGGAATAACCATCTCTACACTGCCGCTGTGCGAATTGAGCGTGTACCTTCCATCTCTGCTTATTTTCCCTTCATAGGCGATCGTTCCACTGACTGCGTTCGCACTGACCTTGTCAGCCTCAGAAACATCTTTCAATTCAATCTTTCCTGAAACGACTGAAGCCTTAATGGATCCTCTGATTCCTTCAGCATTTATCTTTCCAGATATGGCATTTAAATAAGCATCTCCAGTCACATCCTGAACAATGACATTTCCACTCACTGCTTCACAATCCACGCCCTTGGCGGCTTTCATGACAGTCACATTTCCGCTTACGGCTTTTACCTTCGCTGCTCCTCCGATGGCTTCAAGGTCCACATTTCCGCTCACTGAAGTAATCTTTACAGCCGCTTTGGCTGGAATCATCAAGTTATAATTGACCGAGACATTGATTGAGTCTCTTTTCCACTCTTTTTTATTCTCAGGATATTCAGTTTTGATCTTCAGCGTATTGCCTTCTTTTTCGACGACAATCTCCACCTTGGCTGCATTCTCCTTGGCCTTGGCAGCAGTGGAGGCTTTGGAAATCTTAAGGGCATCGATCTTGACTTCGCCCTTATCCCAGGTCTTCACTTCAATGTGACCCGAAATATTCGTTAAGTTAACCTCGCCATCCCTTGCCAAGCTGACTGTTTTAGCAAACTTCTCTTCATGCTTTTCCTTATCATTCGCAGCTCCATCGACCAGATTCAACCCGATGAGAAACAACAGTCCAGTCAGAACTGCCATCCATTTGACTTTTTTAAAGAGTTTCATAGTAAACCTCCTTATCAAATTAGACTATATGACTTTCCTGACTTCCTTCTTCGGAGAGGGTGGTCTCCCAATTTCCATCATCTCCTGAAGGAAATCCACTTTTTCCCTGTAGGCGGCCAGTAAGAAATTCCTGGCATCTATATTTTCCGGCTCCTGAAGAACTATCTCGCGGCAGGCGATTATGGAAGAATCGATGATCTTGAGGTTCTTCCTGAATACTTCGGCAACCTGTGCGGACAAATTCCCTTCCTGAGCAGAAACGGCCTCCCAGAGCGCTTTGATTGCTTTTTTATAATGCCGCTCCGCTTCATCCAGCTTCGCCAGCGTGTAACGCATGGGATCTTTCTTGCCCAGGATACCCGGCCCACTGCTGTATTTCAGCCCGATCGTTACTGCACTCGCCACAAAAACCAAAAGCAAAGCTGCGCTTAGCGCATACTTGAGTTTGGATGGGAAGAACAGATAGCCAAACCATGTTCTTTTTTGAGGATGCAAGGTCAAAACTCTCTGCTCCTCCTGTGTCAATCTTTCTCTTATTTTCAGCCAGGTCTGTTTGGAAGGAGTGACTTCTTCCAATCCCTTGGCACTTTTAGCAATTTCATGAAAATCTTCCAAAACTTTCTTGCAATCCGCGCATGTATTCAAATGTTTTTCAAGACGGGCGCATTGCCGTCTTTTCAGGCCGTTATCGATATAATCGGAAATTAATCTTTTTGCTTTTGAGCACCTCATTCTTCTATCTCCTCAGACCACTTTCCCTCTTTCAAGGCGTTCTCGGATCTTCATCCGCGCCTTGAAGAGCTGTGATTTGGATGTGCCTACCGAACACCCCAACATCGGCGCGATTTCTTCATGTTTGAAGCCCTGGACATCATGAAGCAGAAAAATTGTCTTCATCCTTGTTGGCAGGCTATGTATGGCATCATCCAGTGATTTTTTCATGAGTCTATCACTGGATGTGGCTGTGTCTTTACCGATCCTTTCTTTCACGTTGTTCAACGGAACCGTTCTCTGAACCTGGCTCTTGGTCCCCCGCAGGTAGCCAAAACAAGTATTCACCGCGATCCGGTACATCCAACTGACAAAAGTCTCTGTCTTCCGGAGTGTTTTGAGATTGGAGAAAATCTTGAGAAAAACATCCTGGAGTAGGTCTTCGGCAACTTCTCTGTTGGCGGTGTAGCGATAAATCAGACTGAACAGAGGGCGGTTGAAGCGATCGTAAATGGCCTCCATCGCTTGAGCATCCCCGCTGCGGCTTCGGTTGATCCAGTCTTCAAGAAGAGAAGCATCCTGGAGATTGGATTCCTCAGCCAAGTTGTCTTTTTTGTGAGCCATGATAAAAACTGTATATGCAAGACCCATTTTAACAAATTGCACAGCATTTCTGCCATTCAAACATTCCATGGCTTCGATCGCTATGGCGTACGACATGTAGTTTTTCTCCTCAGTGCATAAGATGAAACAGAAGACTAAAAGGTTGCCTGCGTTTTCATTTTTTTTCGAGATGAAAATATATTAATATTATTAATTATTTTTCGTATAAATATTAATTTTATCAATTTTCAACTTGATTTTATTTA
>JASFPJ010000053.1:0-14361 GCA_050116035.1 Candidatus Aminicenantota bacterium
AATCCTCAGTCCTCTGACCAGCGCCTGCGACTCTTTTCCAACAATGGAAATCTCCACAACACGCTTGGATGCTCCTCTTTTTTGTGGGACTAAATCCACCAGCTCTCCAACCGGATAATATCGATTGACCCTTCTCTCCAATGCCTCCCGCGAAATTCTTTTGTGCCAACGGAAGAATAGCGAGCTCCGGTCCAGGATATTCGTACGGGCGGAATTTTGTATCTCCACCTGCCGGACCTCACCATCTTTCTCATAGAATTTCAACTTTTCTCCACCCAAGAGATAGACATGGGAGGCCAAGGAGGGATCTCCTCCGTCATTTGTAAGGAGAAAAAAGTCTGGTGAAAGGACAAGATGTGTTGTTTTTCTTTCCTGCAGAAGCTCAATCGTATAACCCTGGAGTCCTCTGAATATACCTTCATTCCCAAAATCCGGGTAGCTGTTCATCACCTTAGCCAGGTAAAAAGCCAGTTCTGCCCGAGTCAGGACTCTTTCGGGGTTGGCTAGATCGTCGGTAGGGGGAAATATGCCAGATTGAACAAGATAGGCCACAAAATCCCTTTCATCACCACTCAATCCTTCAAAATCTCTCATAATGAAGTTTTTCTCACTATCCACCATTAAATTCTCCACTCTGCTGTGCCAATCGAAACCATCAACGATCAGCCGGGCCAGCGCCCGGAAATTCAAAGGAGAAGAATCTGGATTGAATTTATCGTTTTTCTTGCCCAACAAAGAGGCGGCATTCTGAATCCAGCCCACAGCATTATCCAAAGTCGCCGGCTGATGGAAACGTGGATCCTCTTCCAAGCTGATCACATCAAGGCTGACCAGGACTGCAATCTCAGGACTGATATTTTTTCCTTCCATAAAGACCGGCTGGATCGCATTCCGGCTCTTCATCAGCCATTCATTCTGGTATTCATAAACACATTTTTGGCTTCTCAAATACGGGAGCGTTGGGCCCTCCACAAAGATATTTTCCACATTTTCAGTCATTCCGCCGCATGTGCTTGTATAAAGCGCATCGATTAATCGTCCTCTATAACGAGCCACTTCTCCCCGAGTCAACTCCACAGCTTCGCTGCTCAACGGGTGTTCTGCTCCCATTCCTTTGTAATATTGAGACCTCGGCGTATCATCGAGGTCAAAATCAAGCTCTTTGTGTTTCCCCAAATTCCGGATGGCATAGGTCCTGGCCGCCACAGCCTGGGCCTTATGGGCTTCGAGCTCGCTGTAGGTGTACGGAGAAAGCTCACTCGGGACCACACTTTTCAAATAATCCTCGAGGTTCAAGATGTTGACCAAAACAATACCTCTGTGAGTGGCTCTGAGAACAAATATGCCCCGGTAATCCCTTCCTTTAAAAGAGAGGTAACTCTGCGGTTGACTGGGGATGAAGTACAAAACAGTATCATCGCTGAGACTTCTCAGCTCGTCATTGACTAGAATCCAGAGAGGTTTGGATTCTTCCTTCGTGACATCTTCTCGAAGTATCCAAGTATCCTGAAATCCCTTCTGGTTTAGTTTTTTAACAAAGCTTAAGGCATCGTCTCGTGTTAAAAAATCCCCAATTTTTATCTGGAGAATTCCTGAAATCTCACCTTCGGTATCCTCTGTCACAGAAATCTTGCCGCCGACCTCTGTCCTTAATTTCTGAGCCAGCTCCTCAGCTTCTTCCCTGTCCCTCATCTGGGCAACCAGAACGAGAAATTTTTCAGTTAATTTTTCCCGGCTCCCTTTCACTTGAACATCGGCCACATCTTCAGCGACGAGCCTGTAGTTCGGATTCACCTCGTAAATCTTCATTCCGGAAGAGGATTGAATCTGGATAAGGCTCAAATTTACACCCAGCCCTATCCTGATTGTGGGCTTTTCAATCGGATATCCATGAAAAAAAGCCTCGTCCTTCCCGAATTCAACAGACGCCCCGCCAAAAATCACGAGAGAGAGAAATCCTATAAAGATATACTTAGCGGCTTTAATGGAGATTGTCTTCATTTGCTGACGCTTCCTTTGATGGGATTATAGAAAAAAACGAGTCACGTTGTCAAGGAATAAATCAATATATTCTACCTCTATATTTATATTATACAATATGTAGTATTCACAACTACAAAACAATTTCTTATTAATTCTATAGTAATAGTAACTAAAAGTCAAGGCCTTGACAGACCTGATTTCCCGTCCCAACCGGGCTCTCCCCATCTAATTCTCACTGATGCAGATGGGGGTCAGACCTTGACAAATTAGACGCCAAGTGAGCGGAAGCAAATTTTCCATCCTTAAATCCAAATAAGTCACGTCTCCGAAAGGGGCCCTTATTTCTATTGACTTGTCCAGAGAGAACCATCAAAATTGAGAGGAAAACCGAGAATAAACGGGACAAAAAGGAGAACTCATGAGAAAAAGAAGCCTATTCTTTTTGATACTAATCCTCTTCCTCACCCAGAGCGGAACATCAGAGATAGCCAGCCTCTCTGAGATATTCCATCTGGGAAAGGGCATCAGAGACCTGGACAACGATAACCTCGGAGACAAAGTCGCCCTTAACATCATCCTTCCTGATACTCCCAGTCCGTATGAGATTGCTGCGGCCGGTGATATTGCGGCAAGAGCCAACCTGGAAAGTCTGGTCGTTGATTTCTCTCTCGTTAAAAAGGAATCAGAGGTCAAAGACATGCTGAGCCTGGAAAACGCTGTGCTGATTGGACCCCACTTGGAGTGGATCAAAAAAATGAAAAAAGCCGGGAGGATCGACTATCCTCCACTCGAACACAGCCAGGGCTTAGTCTCGCTTCTTTCCTATAAGGACAAACGCTTTGTGATCCTCACGGCCGGCTCTGAGAAGGCGCTTTTGGCGACTGGGCGGGCTTTTTTCCTCCGTTGGCCATATCTCTGGGAAATATGGGGACGCGAGCAAGGAGCCACCTATTTCTCGGTGGAAAAAGATTTGGTGCGTTTTCTCGATGAAACCGGAGTGAAGCCTGAAAAAATCATATTCAAATCGGCTTTATATGAGTTTCCGGAAGTCGAACAGATCCCCCAGCCTCTTAAAAAGTTAAGGTTCAATTCAGGTGAAATAAAAGATTTGACGGTCGAAATCCATCTTTCTGAAAAACAGCAGAAGGAAAAAACACTTCAAGCCCTTGAGTCTCTCCGTCTTCGGCATTTAAAGGGGCAGAACACAGACATCCTTACCTATCCCGGATGCAGACAGATTACTTTTACGCTTCATCACAAGGATGATATGTCTGAAGCGCAGCTCTTTCGGATGGGATTTCCGAAGAGAATGCTGACACCCTCCCACAAAACACCTTCCCGAACGCGGATCTCTGGAAAAGACTTTGACCTTCTTGAGCTGTTTTCTTCCAAAGGATTCTACTCCGACAGTGATAATGACCGTATCCTGGATACCATCGATACATCTCTGATCATTCCTCATGACTCAGACATTCTAGGCGCAATCCCATTCGCTTCGAGGCTGGTCCTGGACACAGCCGGAGCCTCTTTTCCTCTCATCTACCTGGATAAAGAAATCGAAGAAAAAAAATCTTTGAAGGCGCCCATACTCATCGGACAAAAAAACAGCTTGAATGAAGAACTCATCAAAAAAGGAAAATTAAAAGTGCCCGATCTGGAAGAAAGCTGGGGAATGGCCAAGGTCGTGCCTCAGGCCTTTAACAAGTCGAATGCACTGGCGATTGCAGCCGCCGATAATACCGGACTTAAAAAAATCCTTTCTTACCTGAGCCGGTCCTTTCCCTATCTCGATGAGCACACAGCCGGCCACCCCCGAATCCATGATGTGCCTTCGGACATAGAGAAATTCCTCAAGGGCGAAAAAGGAAGTTCCGAGGCTTACTTCAACCAGAAGCTGAAGACAGTTGCGGAGGAAACTCGAGGAAGAGAATTCGAATCCTTCACTGTTGAGCTTTATCTTCCTCAAAAAAACACTCCATTCGAAGAAGACACGAGGAAGCTCTTCGAAGAAGTCCTTCAGACAGACAACCTAGACATTAAAAGCTTTGAGCTCAAAGAAGGAAAAACAATTTTTGAAAAAGAAAAGGAATTCACTTGGGAAGGAGATGAGGGGCTGACATTAATCCAGGAATGCATCGGAAAAATCCAGGAATCAGAGGTTCCGGTGAAAATACAACTGGGAGTGAGCGAGTCGCCAGAAGTGAGGGTCAGATTGAAAAGCCAGATCCAAGGCCTTTTAAAACAAAACGATATCCCTGAATTCGAAGTCAAAGTCTTTTGTGCGTATAAACAGGGATTTTTCTGGCTCTTAGAGGAAATCCTCCCCTCTCTCAAGGAAAAAGATGTGAACCGCCTGGTCATCCGGTTCGAAGAAGAAAGGGAAAACCTGAAGAAACTCAAAAGATTCTATGCCGAGCCTTCCCGATGGCTGCAGGAGCTCTACCCTGTTGATGATGTCATTTCTCAGGAAATCAACCTGCCTTTGGAGAGGATCGAATTCGAAATGAAAAACGATGAAGGACCTATTTATGAGGTACTGGCCTTCGATGAAAAAAATGAAGAATGCTTTCGAGAGACCTTTTCTCCTCGCGTTCGAGAGGCTCCCTTCTTGAGAGTTCTTCCCGAATGGGGAACAGTGAAACTGACCACTGGCTGGCTCAAAATTGAAAGAGGAAACGAGATAGTATTGGACACCTCGATAAAAACCGATCTCGAAAGATTCTGGGATTATTACCAGGATGAGGTTCTTCCTTCCGTCTATTCCCATGTGATGAAGAAAACCGGGAATGAACCGACATTCGACAAACAACCGTACTTCAAAAGGCTCCTGGCAGAGATGTGGTTCAGCGAGCCAGACTACAGGTTGGGTATGGATGAAGAAATCATAAGCAGTCTGGAAGCCATGCATGATGAAATCTATTTTGACACTCTCGACTTTCTCAGGGGCATCACAGAGGTCGAAATAGAGGAAAAAGAGGCTCTTGAGGACACTTCCCGTTATTCAGCACCAGGGAATATCTTCCCGCTTATCCATCCCTCATCAGAAGGAGGAAAAGGAAAGGTCAAGTTTATCTTCGAGGATTGGCAGGCCCGCACCCCCCAGGTTATTGTTAGATGGGAGGAAAAAGGCCGGGAACCCTTCACGAAAAAGATTGCCTTTCCTTCGATCAAAGCGAAAACACTTCGGATTCCAACGCTTATCTACAACGGAAAAGAAGAAAGAATTGAAAACCTGTTCATAGACATCGAGTTCGAAAAAGAAGCCGAATACATGACTCTCATCGACCTCATAGATTCTTTCAGAGGGCTACTCCAACAGGAGAATGTCCAACCCTTCAGCTATCCGAAACTCAAAACAATCACTTTGAGAATCAAATTCAAAGAACTGGAAAAAGAAGAATCTCTTTCCATCTTCATAAAAAATCAGGAAAGGAAAAAAGAACCTCTAATCCCTCCGGAAGACAGAGCCATCGTACCGACTGACAGGATCATATCTCACACGATGTGTCTGGATGTAGTCGAACGTCTCAGCCGCCTCAAGTCCATCCATTCCTATGTCGCTGGACGGTCATACGAAGACAGAAAAATCCCTGTTCTGGAGATATACTCTCCCCTTGAACAATACACCTCGCTGGCTCGCCTCATCACTTGTAAGCCGACTATTTATCTGAGTGCTCGCCAGCATGCCAATGAAGTCTCTTCAACAAATTATGTTTTGAAATTCGCTGAGCTCGTGGCCAAAAATCCACCCTACCAGGAATTCGCTAAAAAGATGAACATCGTGATTCATCCGATGGAAAATCCGGATGGGACAGAGTTAGCCTACGCGCTTCAAAAATTAACTCCCTTCCACAGCCTGCATGCGGGCCGTTACAGCTCTCTGGGGATGGATGTGGGCTATCAAGTCAATGCCTCCAAGCCCCTCCTCCCGGAAGCAAAAGTCAGGAGATATCTCTATGACAGATGGCTCCCGGACATCTACCTCAATCTCCACGGCTATCCTTCTCATGAATGGGTTCAGCAATTCTCCAATTACTCGCCCTATCTCTTCCGGGATTACTGGATCCCTCGCGGCTGGTTTGCTTACTTCAGGAGCCTCTCTCTTCCCATTTACGAGAAATGGAAAGAAGCCGGTGAAGAATTGATGAAGTTCATCACAGAAGAAATCCAAGCGAACGAACGCTTTCACACATCAAACCAAAAATTTTATAATCGCTACTTCCGCTGGGCATCCCGATGGCAACCGCACATGGATCTCCTTGAGCTCCACGACGGTGTGAATCTCTATGCCAAGAGACGCTCCTCCAGAGAGAGCCGTCTCTCTCCCCGGCGCCAGATCACTTTTGTCGAAGAGACCCCGGAATTGATGGATGAAACAGCCCATGGAGACTGGCTGGATTTTCTCTGTGAGCAGGGACTCACCTACCTGAGAGCGCATGCCAAGTATCTCTCACAGGCTCAATTTGAAATCCTCCGGCTCGAAGAGGAAGGGCAGGATAGAGTCCAAATCCGGTTCATCAGAAGCCGACCGGGTAAGATAAAAAACAACAATTAAAAGTTAAAGTTATAGGGACGTTCCCCCCCCCAGAAATAGCAGAAAAAGGGGACAGATGTTTACGCTCACTAATTAGGTAACACTTTAATTAATGATACAGAGGATAAAAGTGTCATTGCGAGTGAAGCGTGGCAATCTCAGATTTTCGTCATTACGAGCGAAGCGTTGTAATCTCTTTAAAATATTAATGAAATATTTTTTTCAGGAGATTGCCACGTCACTTCGTTCCTCGCAATGACATGAAGATGAGATTGCCACGCTTCGCTCGCAATGACATCCAAAAAATGTTACCAAATTACTGAGCACGTATAACAGGCTACTTTTTTTAAAAGTTGCCTGTCCCCTTTTTCAAGGTCCCACCTTAGCTTATTAATTCCTCTATTCCGGTCAGACGCGAATAAGATAATGAGGTGAAGAAGGATTTAGTGAGCTAAGGCGGTACCTTGGGGAACGTCCCCATTATGATTCGGCTTCCCGCAGGACGTTATACGCCAGCCTGAGAGCCCGGAGAGCCTCTTCTCCACTGACCTTTTTTGTTTTTCCTTCCCTGATGCATTTGAAAAAATTCTGGAGTTCTTTTTTGAGAGGCTCCTCTTTTTCTATCTTTACGTTTTTGATATCAGTTTGTTTCCCGTTGAGAGGAAAAACTTTGACTTCCTGATTAATATAATCAACCGAATAACACGAAGTGGGCTCGAATACGCGGAGCTTCCTGACTTTCCCCTGGTGCACACGGCTGGCTGTGAGAGTGGCCACACATCCTTGTTTAAACTCTAATCGGGCATTGGCGATATCGATCTTTTCCGAAAGCACATGGATTCCTGAAGAGCGGATGATTTTCACCTCATCCTTTATCAAAGCCAGTATGATATCCAGGTCATGAATCATCAAGTCGAGCACGACATCGATATCCAATGAACGTGCCGAGAAAGAGCCCAGCCTCTGGACTTCTATGAATTTCGGCTCGGAAATGACATCCTCTATAGCTTCCACAGCCGGATTGAACCTCTCCAGATGGCCGGCTTGAAGGATCAACCCGCTCTTATTCGACTTCGCGACAAGTTTTTCTGCCTGTTCCACCGTCTCGGTTATGGGTTTCTCAACCAAAACAGACTTCCCTTCGTTAAGCAGGCGCATGGAAATGGAGAAATGCTCAGAGGTGGGGGTGGCCACTATGGCCGCATCAATCTCGTCCAGCATGTTTTCATAGTTTTCATAGTACTGAACTCCATGACGGTTTCCGATTTCCAGTGCCTTTTTGAAATCGATATCTGCGACTCCCTTCAGGTCAGCATCCTCTAAATAGGACAAAATTCTGGCATGCTGCATCCCCAAATACCCGACTCCGATGATCCCCACTCTTACTTTATCCATCGCGTTTTCTCCAAGTTTGGTTCAAATGCGTCTCCTCCTCCCCCTATTTTTACGATTTCTTGACAACAATTGCAATCCTGTTTGCATCAGCCAAAGAGACGGCTTCTTCCTTCTGAAAAAAAGGAACCTTTTGAGCTTCGAAACAAAGAGCTTTACCATGAGCATTGACGAGGCTCTTCACTGTATTCAAACCGACAGCCGGCAAATCCACTCTTGGGTCTTGAACTGTCCGGCACACCTTGACCACGACTGTATCTTTCCCGGCTAGCTGGCCGCCTCTCCTTATCGCCTCATCGGTTCCTTCGATTCCCTCGACAGCGACAACAGCTTTATCTTTGACAACGACAGTCTGGCCGATATCCAGGTCGGCAATGCTTTTTGCGATATTCCAGCCGAAAACAATATCCTCTTCCACACCCGGCGAGGGTTTTGTCTTTGTCATGACGCCTTCCTCACAAAAAGATGAGGCGATGAATTGCTTTGGATCCACAATCTGGATACCCTCACCATTCATAAAATCAATAATCGCTTGGATGACTGAGGTTGGGTTTCGCTCTTGAGTCTGGGCCAATATCTTCAAAGAGGACTCATCCAATTTATCTGTTTCATAGACGGCGCGCGGGTCAACTTTCCCGGCGAACACAGCCTCGCTGACATCATTTTTTCCGAAAAAGGAAACTAGACTCAGAACATTTATCCCTTCTATCCACTCGAAGATATGGGCTCTTTCCTCAAGTTCGATTTCCGCTTCCCCGCGAATTCCCGCCACCACAGAAGAGTATCCCAACTTATGGGCCTCGTCGAGGACCACGAACGGGAATTCCCCCGAACCTGCGATTATCCCTAGTCTTCTTCCCATTTCTCGGCGGTTTTTTTTATTAATCCTCTCTCAGAAGCCCGGACAAAATTGATGATTTCATCCCTGTCTTCACCCGCAGGGATTTCTTTCTCGATCTTCTCCAGCGCCTGAGATGTATTCAAATCAGAATAAAAGATTATCCTGAACATTTCCCGCAGAGCTTTCAGCCTCTCCCTTTTAAAGCCTTTCCGCCTTAGACCGATGGCATTGAGGCCGTAGATATGAGTGGGGCGCTCTCCCGCCACTCGACAGAAAGGAAGAACGTCCTGGACGATCACTGAGTATCCTCCGATGAACGAATACTTGCCGACCCGACAGAACTGATGAACACCGCTAAACGCTCCGACTGTTGCATAGTCATCGACAGTGACATGCCCGGCCAGCGTGGCTGCGTTTATAAAAATTGTTTCATTCCCCACCAAACAATCATGCCCCACATGGGAGTAAGCCATGAAATAATTGTCATTCCCGACGACAGTTTTTCCGCCTCCCTTGACCGTCCCTCTATTAACGGTCATGAACTCTCTGAATATATTCCTATCCCCTATCTTGACCAGAGTTTTTTCTCCTTTATAATCAACGTCTTGGGGTTCGGTTCCTATGGAAGAAAAAGCGGAAAATCGACAGCCCTCTCCGATTTCAGTCAGGCCATCCACACAGACATGGGCATCGACTCGAGTGTCTTTGTGGATTGTAACTTTTTCCCCGATAAACGAATAAGGACCTATCCAGACTCCTGAATCCAATCGAGCCTTGGAATGGACTGTGGCTGTGGAATGGATAAAGACCTCATTCCTGCTCATTCAATTCCTCAAGATTCATGAGTGTAGCCATAACCTCGCCTTCTGCCACTTTCTCTCCATCCACATACGCAATCCCCATCATACTGCAAACCTTACTCTTGAGCTTAAGAATCTCCACTTCTATCCTCATTTGATCTCCGGGAACGACTGGCTTTCTGAATTTCGCATTCTTAATTGAGCTCAAAAAAACAAGAACTTTCTCGGGATTTGGAATGGAATGATGAAGAAGGATGCCCCCTGCCTGGGCTATGGACTCGGCAATCAAAACACCGGGCATAACCTTGAGACGAGGAAAATGTCCCTGAAAAAAATTTTCATTATGGGTGACATTCTTGATGGCAACGATTGACTTTCCCTTTTCCATCTCTAAGACTCTATCCACTAATAGAAAAGGGTACCGATGGGGAAGAACCTTGAGGATTTCCTCGATACTAAGCAAACCTTTATTTCTTTGTTGGGGCTTTTGAGGCATCGTACCTTACAATGACTTCAGCGGTTAAATCGATGGTCGGATTAAAATAAATGGCTCCACTGTTGTTTAAGTCGAATATGATCTCTAAGTTCTTCTCTTTACCTAATTGGGCAATGATCGGTCGCACCTCATTTTGAAGCCTGGCGAATAACCTGTTTCTCGTTTCCACAAAAGTCCTGGAGGAATCTTCAGCAAAACGCGTCCGATCCGTTCTCTTTCTTTCGATATCAGATGTCAAATTCATGAGCGCCTCATCAGTCAATGTGAGCCTCTGAGTGTTGAGCCGGGTTTCTAACTGCCGGATATCTTCATCCATCTTAGCTATCTTCTTCTGTGTGCTACTGTTAATCTCTTCCAGCTGCGCCACCATTCTTTTTCCCTCAGCAGATTTTTCCAGCACCTGCATGGAATCCACAACACCGACTTTAGTTTCCTGCTGTGAAAAGCCCTGAGAAACTATGGCAGTCACAAAAAGAGCGAGCAAAATAATCTTACCAGTGCTTCTCCTCATCTTTGGCCTCCTTAATTTGATTCGAAAAATGTGTCCTCAATGATTTAAAATGTGGTTCCAATCGCAAAACGGACAGCGAAATTGGAATCATCTCTGCGTATTGTGGGACTATTATAAGCAAAAATGAGCCTAAATGGAATACGCAAGGCAGGGACAAATATCCTCATTTCCAGTCCTGTCGAAATGAACATCTTGTTTATACTGAATTTTTGATCCTGACTCAATGCATTTCCCATGTCGTAAAACAGAATCCCATACACGGGCCCCTGTTCTCCGAATGGGATGATGTATTCTGCATTGAAAACAAGAGATTTTACCCCCCCTAAATTGTACCCAAGCTCATTCTTCGGACCAATCTGGTAAATTCCATACCCTCTGATGGACCGCTCTCCTCCAAGATAGAATCTTTCCCAGATAGGAATATTCGAACCTTGGAGCGCCTTGATAAACTCATAGTTCAAATGAAAGCCCAATACATGATTGAGCACCACTGGCATGTACAGCGTCCATTCAAAGCGGGGTTTGACCATGGTGATTTCGCCGCCGAGAAAACCACCCGCGAGCTTACAGGATACCATGTAGAGTGATCCGCGAGTTGGTGTTATGGGGCTGTTTATGGTGGAACGGAACAAGGCTGGTGTTATGCTGCTTATGTTATAGCCTTGATCATCGTACATTGCATACGGATTGTAAAATAGATTCGGTTGTTCAATCGACTCATCCAGATCCGGGACATCGATATTCACAAACTCATAGGAGTAAGTCAGGTTGGTCCTCAAGTATCCTCTGATCCTGGAACCGAATGTAAAATTGATTCCCTTTCTTCTCGTTTCGTACAGACCCGGATAATAGGTATACCGGTTAAAAACATTAAAACCCAAATTTATGGGGAGGTCGAGAAAATAAGGCTCTGTGAAGCCGAACATATAGCTTTTTATTCTCTTCCCATGCTGAAGCATGAGATCCAATTTCTCCCCAGCTCCCAAAAAGTTAACCGTGGAGTAGTTTAAAGCGATGAACGTTCCTTCATAACCACTGTAACCAGCCGAGAACTGGATGTTATTTCTTTGAAGTTCTGTGACATTCAGAGTTATATCCATTAAATTTGGATTATCCGGATGATTTTTCAAATCCGGCTCTCCCTGCATTTCAACCAGTCCGAGCTGCTGAAGCCTCAAGATGCTGTTTTTGAACTCTGTCAATCTGAAACGCTCTCCTTCTGTAATGAGTATTTCACGCCTCAACACTTTATCTTTGGTGTACGTGTTTCCTTTGAACTCAAGCCTATTCACAAAGACCACATCGCCTTCGATGATGTTGAAAGTCACAGAAACACGCTTTCTTTTCGGGTCCATGTTCTCGACCGGATAAACCTGTGCATAAAGATATCCGCCGTCCGCATACAGCTCCTGTATGTCCTTCACGCTCTCTTCTCTTGCTGTGGATGTGTACACATCACCTTCCTTGAATTGGATCATTTCTCGCAAAAATTTCTCAGCAATGATTTCATTTCCTTCGATACTGACCTTTCCCACTCTGTAGAGATAACCAACGTCAACAGGAATGATGATTTTCTTCATCTTCTTTTTCCTAAGAAATATCGATCTCCTGGTTATTTCTTCAACTCGCGGCTCACCGATTGTCGCCTCCATATAGCCGTAATTTCTTAATTTTGCTCTGATGCTTTCTATATCTTCATCCAGTTTGTTCTGTTTATAAACATCCTTGCCACCTATCCAGGATAAAAGGCCGTGCTTTTTGTTTTCCTTCATCGCGCCCCTGAGAACACTCTGCGGCAGCTTAGTATCTCCCTCGAATTCGATCTCTCCGACTTTCTCCCTGGGACCCTCTTTGATGTCGAACACAAGCTCGTAATCATTCTGCCCTTGTTTATTGGTCTTCACCTCGACTTCTGCGGATGTCAGCCCTTTTTCAAACAACAAATCCTCGATCAATTTCTTGATTTTCTGGATCTTGTAAGGATTATAATACGAATGGGGAATGAGGTACTCACTCTCCTCTTGTAATTTCTCGGTGATATCACTTTCTTTTACTTTTCTTCCCGTTTTATACGTGATGCTTTTTATGATGGGGTTCTCTTCAACGATGATCCTGACTATTTTCCCCTCTCTGCCTTCTTCATTTTCCATTTTGATATTGGAAAAGAAACCAGTGGACCACAGAACCTTGAAGTCTCTCATCAACATCTCTTTGCTGTAAAGATTCCCTTCACTCGATTGGATGTAGTAGAGAATCGTCTCTCGAGTGACACGGTCATTGCCTAGGATTTCAATCTTTTCAATAGTCTCCTGTCCTTGGAGAAAAATAGGAAAACAGAAGAGAATTAGGAGTGGAAGTACTTTTTTCATCGCTCTCTCCTTATACCATATTATTCCTTCTTTATCAATAAGATGAAGCTCCCTGGATATTCATAAAATCTGCCGACACCATATCAGGACAGTCCTCTAGTGTCCATTTTTCTAGCCTCAATTTCTATAACTTTATGGGTGGGATAAAAGTTTCAAATCGCCGCTTTCCATAAGAAAAACTTTATTACAGAATCGAGCCACTTTTTCGTTATGAGTGACGATGACAGAAGAGAGTCCCTTTTTCTGATGGAGCTCCCGAATGAGCTCCAGGATGGCCTGCCCGGTCTTCCAATCCATGTTTCCTGTCGGCTCATCGGCCAAAAGGAGTCTCGGCTCATTCACCAGGGCTCTCGCAATGGCCACCCGCTGCTGTTCTCCGCCCGAGAGCTGCGCCGGTCTGATATTCATTTTTTCTTCTAAAAATACTTCCCGAAGCATTTCCAGAGCTCTCTCCTGGGCAGTCATTCTATCCACGCCCCGAATCAAAAGAGGAAAAGCGATGTTTTCTAGAGTCGTGAACTCGGGCAGGAGATGGTAAAACTGGAAGACAAATCCGATTTTCTGGTTCCTGATTTCAGCCAGTTCTTTTTCATTCTTGGCCAGAAGGTCTTCTCCATCGAGTAGGATTTCCCCCTCTGTCGGCTTATCCAGAGCTCCCAATAAATTCAGGAATGTCGTCTTCCCGACCCCGGACATGCCCATGATGGCCACAAGGTCTCCTTTGAGTAGCTCGAGATTGATTCCTTCAAAAACACGCAGCACCCCATCCGGCAATGAGTATTCTTTACCCAGGTTTGTGGCTTTCACGACATTATTCATATTTCAAAGCTATGACGGGATCAACCTTCGCTGCCCGATGCGAGGGAAAGAGTGTCGAAACAAAACTGATCAGAAGGGTGATGCCCATAATCAGGAATAAATCTCCTAATTTGATATGAAACGGGACAAAGGAGATCTGGTAGATGTCAACAGGAATCTTAATGAGCTCAAACGCGTTGGCCAGCGCGCACCATATTAAACCCAGGGCCGTTCCGGCGACGGTTCCGATGACTCCGATCATCGCTCCCTGGAGGAAAAATATCTTGCGAATATTCCGAGACGCGGCCCCCATGGCCATCAGGATGCCGATGTCTCTCGTTTTTTCCATGACCATCAGTATGAGGGTAGCGATGATGTTCAAGGCCGCCACGATCACGATGAGTGTGATCGTCAAAAACATGATGTTTTTCTCCAGCTTCAACGCTGAGAAGAGGGATTCATTCAGTTCCATCCAGGTCATGGTGTACGCCATGGGAGGGATTATCTCCTGGATCTTTGCGGCTATTTTCGGCGCACGGAAGACATCCTCAATCCTGACTTGAATGTAGCTTATTTCACCGTCCAGATTGAATAGCTTCTGGGCCGCTTCCAACCTGATTAAAGCCATGGATGAATC